>JAQWCB010000045.1 GCA_028707375.1 Bacilli bacterium
CCTAAATCAGTTGATAAAGACGCATTATCATCGCAAGCCGTCAACGCGGTACAAATAGCTGGAACTAACATTAATTTCCAAAAAGTTTTTTTCATATTACTCCTCCTTGTTGGTATAGTTAAATATAGCCAAATTTAAATTCCTACCTACTTTAATTTTACCATATAAATATCAATTTGATTAATTATGATATACACTTTAATCAACATTTTATAAACCGGTATAACCCTAAGGCTTTAAACGTTATAAATAATTATCAATTTAGACCTAAATCTATTGACTTATTGCCATTAAATCGGTATTCTAACTATTGCTGGGGCTGTAGCTCACCTGGGAGAGCGCTTCCATGGCATGGAAGAGGTAGAGAGTTCGATCCTCTTCAGCTCCACCATTTTTTATTTATTCGATTTGTCAATATTATGGCGGCGTAGCTCAGTTGGTTAGAGCGCTCGGCTCATACCCGATATGTCGAGGGTTCGAATCCCCCCGCCGCTACCATTAAAATAAAGATGGATCAATAGCTCAACTGGTTAGAGTCCTCGTCTCATAAGCGAGTTGTTGCAGGTTCAAGTCCTGCTTGATCCACCATTGAGAGAAAATTAATTAGTCCTGCATAATAATGTGGGACTTTTTTTATTACTTATTCATAAAACTGTAAGCTTGAGGAAAGAAAAAAGACCACTGCTTTTCGTTGTGTTCGAAATTTTTATCTTGTAGCACTAACAAATTCGCTTGTTTCCATCCCGCTTTAAGCAATTTCTTTTCAAACCTTTTCACATAATCATAATACTCAGCTTCCATGCCTACACCACCTGAGGTCAAAACAATTTTAAATTTATTCTTAAATTCTCGCGACAGCATTTTTTTCCATACAAAATCAAAAGCCTTATCGCTGTTTAATCCTTTTGACTCCCCTTTCTCTTCACTGATTCCATACTTAAAAAGTGGAAAGGCTGGTGAAAAGGCATATATTTGCGAAAAAATATTAGGATAGAAAAGAGCGGCCGCCAATGACATAAGTCCACCCATTGATGAGCCGCCAATAGCAATGTTTTCTCTTTTTCTAGACACATTGTAATGACTTTCAACATAAGGCATAACGCGATTAACTAAAAAATCCAACGTATCTGAGCCTTTATATCCCAAATTATCAATCGCTATATTCGAAAAGCTAGGTAGGTACTCACTCAAGCGATCTGGAGAGCAATCTAAAGCCACGACAACACTTGGTTGCAGTCCCCTTCTTTCTTGTTCTTCAATCGCTTCATCAACTTGCCATTCCCCTGAATAACTCGTTGCTTCATCAAAAATATTTTGCCCATCCCACATATAAATAACTTTATATGGTCGGTGAGACTTTTCATTATAACTTTGCGGAGTCCAAATTCGTATTCTTCTATTCTTATTTATCAAAAAATGCTCATAAGGAATCTTGACAATTTTTAATTCACCAACAACTGTATGCTCTTTTATCATCATTTATTCTCAGGGTTAAATGAATCAGGCCCACCATATGTCTCATACACTACCGAGAGAGGTTTATTCTCTTCAATTCTTTTAATTATTTCTGCTAGCATAGGCGCTAAAGAGATAACTTTAATCGTTCCCAAAGCCTTAAAACGATTAGATAGTGGTATAGAAGCAGTAAAAATAAACTGATCAAAGTCATGATTTGATAACAACTCGTAAGCCGGATCAGATAGCACCGGATGAACCGCAACAAAATTAACTTTTGATGCCCCCGCTTCTTTCAAGGCCCGACATCCAATGATAGCCGAACGACCAGTATCAATGATATCATCAATCATATAACATTCCTTGCCCTTAACATCGCCGATAATATTCATAACTTCGGGTTCGAGATTGCTCTTTCTTCTCTTATCAATAATAGCTAATGAACAATTAAACATCTCAGCAAGAACTCTTGCTCTATTAACCCCGCCGTGATCAGGTGAAACCACTACAATATCTTTCAAACTTTTGCGCGATGCCATAATTGCATGTCCCAAAAGTGGAACAGCTGTTAAATCATCAACTAAACAAGAGAAAAAGCCTTGAATTTGCGAAGCGTGTAGATTAACTGTTATTGCTCGATCAACACCAGCCGTTGATAAAATATTCGCAACTAAACAAGAAGTTATTGGTTGACGCGGTTTAGCCTTTCGGTCTTGTCGCGCATATCCAAAATATGGAACGATTAAATTAATCTCTCGTGCCGATGCTCTTTTCAAGGCATCAACAAATATCAAAACTTCCATCAAGTTCTCATTGACTGGTGGACAAGTAGATTGAATGATAAAAACATCTTTGCCACGAACCGACTCTATCGGTTCACAAAGAATCTCACCTGATGGAAAACGTTTGACCGACCTTTGACCGAGATTGATTCCCAATCGATCAACAATAGATTTAGCTAACTCTTGGTTTGCAGATAAAGAAAAAACGACAGCATTTTGTAACATATTATGGCCCCTCAACCTTCACTTATATTTTAACATTAATTCGCTTGTAATATAAACCTCTATTGCAATGTTGTCGTGATAAACACGTCGTATTCCTCATCAAATTCTTTCGCTATCTTTTCCAATTGCCGGTAGTTTTCACTCAAAGCAAAAACAGTTGATCCAGCCCCAGACATCATTACTAAATCAAGTTGTTTACTTTTCAATCTATCAATGATTTCTTGAATTTCCGGAAGTAATTTAATCGCTGCTGGTTGCAAGCCATTGGCCATATATTTTTTAATATCGCTGTTATTGCCTTCCTTTAAAGCTTTCTCCAACAAAGATATATCATGTGTTACATTTCCAAGCTGGTCCGACATTTCATATACCGCCCGCGTTGATAAGCCTTGAAGTGGCTTAACTAGCAATACATGATACTTTTTCTTCACCGAAATCTCTCGTATTTTTTCACCGACACCCGTTATGCGAGAAGGTCTATTAAATAAACAATAGGGAACATCGCTTCCGATACGTTTTGCTATCTCTACCAATTGATCTTGGCTGACCTTTAGTTTTTTTAATTTCACCAAACCGCGAATGACGGCAGCAGCGTCGGCTGACCCACCTGCCAAACCAGACTCGAGAGGAATTCTTTTATATATATGAATTCGAAAAGAACATTTAAAATTAAACTCTTTTTTCATCTCACGATAGGCTATATATACTAAATTAGATTCATCGCAAAGCAATGAGGTATCATCCGATGTGACAAAAGTACCACATCTAGCCGGATATTCTGTAATTTCAATTGAATCGTGCAACATCAAAGGAAGGGAAATAATATCAATATCGTGGTATCCATCTGGTCTTTTATTTAACACGTTTATCGCTAAATTGATTTTAGCGGGAGCTCTAGCAATCATTCCTTCCTCCTAAACAATATCTATCATAAAATAATAGATATTCATATACAATACTATTTTGATTTTTTGATTATTTGAACTATTTGCTCAATATTATCAATTGATAATTCGTGACCGCGCTTACTTGATGAAATACCTATTTTCTCAAAATTCTCCCTATTAAATTCATACTTAGAATTCTTAAAATTATTAGCAATATTTTTCTTGGGATTGCGGAAGATAGTACTGACAATATCAAATGTTTCCCCATCAATCTCGCAACCATTCTTCGGTTCGATTTTTAAGAACCACGATTTAACTCGGGGCGAAGGATAAAAGTCAATTGGATTTAGTTCGGTAACTAATTCCAACTCTCCCAACATTTTAAGTAACACTGAATATGTATTAGTGTTAGGTGACTTATATTTATAAAGCAATTTTTCTCCTAATTCTTTCTGAACCATAAAGCCAAAGTAATCGAAACTTGTCTCGCACATAATTTTCTTAATTAAGTCTCTAGATATTTGATAAGGTAGATTTCCAATATATCCTTTGTGTTTCACGTGAAACATTGACAAGTCGAGTTTTAGAAAATCTTCCTGAATAAATTGTACATTTTCGTGTTGAAATTCATTTCGAAGAATATTGATCATATTTCGATCAAAATCAATCGCCGTTACTTTCTTATTTGTTTTTATCAAGGGGAAAGTCAGCGATCCCATCCCTGGACCAATCTCGATAATTTGCTCAAGTTTATCTATCGGCAGTGATTCAATTATTTTCTTTATCTGCTTATCGTCAACCAAAAAATTTTGCGAGAACCTCGCCTGTGGGGTCACACCATACTTATTTATCCAATTAATTGTTCTTTTTCGCGTATTATCTTCCATTTAAGGTATCCTCTATCAATTTTTTATTCAATCGCAAAATATTTAAATCTCGCAAAAGAGTTTTTCCATTAGTCACATTTACAAAAAATTTGTCTTTGATAATTTTTCTTAACTCTTTAGCATTATTTCCCACCAGTCCTAACTCTATTAATTCCTGATAAGTTATGCTTTCTTTTTCCTTGGCATTGCTGTCCTCTCGTAAATATGGAAGCAATATTTTCTTCAAATATTTGTTATCTGATTCAGCTATTCCAATTTTCCCACATCCGATGCACATTTGTTTGTTCAAATTTACTATTGTGCAATTTGTTAATATCGATGCAATCATTTTTGCTGTCATCTTTCCTGATTGATCTGGATCAAAAAGTAGAATTATTTTCCTTTTTTCCTGAGCTAGTTTAAGAAAATTTATTATTTGCAAAGACAAGTTATATCCCCTTGTTTGCACAACATATTTTGCTCCCTCAAACTTAAGTCTAGCGATATCAGTCTTTCCTTCAACTAAATATAAATTTTTATTCATGAATGTTATAAATCCTTAAGCTGCGCTCATAAATTTCATCTGCCAAATCATCTTTATTTCGATTTAACAATTCCGCTAACTTTTCTAACGTTTTAACAATATATGCTGGTTCGTTGCGCGTTCCACGATAGGGAACAGGAGATAAGAAGGGCGCATCCGTCTCAAGAACAAAATGCTTTGAATCAACTCTTTGAACAACTTCGACTAAGCGTCGAGCATTTTTAAAGGTTAAAACACCACCTATACCAAAATATACTTTTTTATTGTGATTGAGATAGCGGTTCGCCATCTGAAATGATCCGCTGTAGCAATGCAAGATAATATTTTCATCAAAATCAGAATTCAATAAAATATTCAAGGTGTCCGCGTCAGCATCGCGTGAATGAACGATAATTGGAAGATGTAGCTCTGAAGCAAGTGCTATTTGTTTTTTAAATAAAACACGCTGTTCCTCTCTTTTTTGTGCATCTTTCTCCCAATAGTAATCCAGTCCTATCTCACCAATTGCAACGACATTTTTCGTATTTTGAATAATATTCTTCACACGTGAAATGTCTTGATTAACCTCGCTAGTTCCCATTCCGGGAAATAATCCGATAGCCGAATAACAAAATGAAGGATATTCTTCAGCTAGTTTTCCTATAACTTGAAACGAATCAAACGTATCTCCATTATTAATAACTTTGACCACTCCGTTTTGCTTGGCCCGCTCAATTACTTCCTGACGATCGTTATACAATTGTTCTGCGTTGAGATGTGTATGCGTATCAATTATTTTCATACTATCTTACTTTCCTACACAAAAGTTACTGAATATCTTTGTGTATATGTCTTCCATGGTTGAAGTATTCCCAAGCAATTCGTCCAAAATCTTACTCGCCTCAATAATTTTTATTTCCAATACATCAAGGGTTATATGTTTTCTTAAATCAACCTCGATGCTTTCAAGTGTCGCTATAAATTTATCCAATAAATCTATGTCTCTCACTGAAACAAAACCCGCATCCTCATGATTGGATATAGATAATTTATCATATAAAAGATGATATAGCTCATTCAGATTTTCATCTTCCTTCGAGATGGATATATCAGCGCTAGTATTATTTCCGTATAAATCTTTCTTTGTCGCAATAACAATTAGCGGCTTATTTTCAATCAGTTTCTTTAGCCCTAAATTCTCTATTCCGGTGGCTTTGTTTTCTTGATTCAATAAAACCAAAATTATATCCGCCCTTTGACAAATTTCACGACTTTTCTCAATTCCAATTTTTTCAATTTCACCAGCATCATTTCTAATCCCTGCTGTATCAAAAAATTTAAAGATTATTCCATTTAACTCTTTTTCACCTTCAACAATATCTCGTGTTGTTCCTGGAATGTTTGTTACTATCGCTTTATCTTCTCCTAAAATCTTATTTAACAAAGTTGATTTTCCAACATTTGGTTCACCTATAATCGCTACTCTAACCCCGTTAAATAAGTACTTAGACTGCTGAGAATTAGTCTGTTTTTCCTTGGCTTTTATTATCAGCTTAGGAACCAGTTGCCTCGTTGTTTCAATCAAATCGGTTTCATCATCGAATTCTGGATAATCAATGTTAACTTCAATTTGTGCCGCTAAAAGATTAAGACCTTCTTTCATCTTTAATAAATCTTTTGTATTTTCTCCACCCAAGGTTTTAATTGCAAAATCCTTTGAGCGAATAGTGCGAGCGTTGACAACCTGATTGACTGCTTCCGCCTCGGTTAGATTCATTTTTCCATTATAATAGGCCTTGGCAGAAAACTCACCACCTTTTGCTAATCTCGCTCCATATTTTAAGCAGGTTTTGATGACTTGATCAACAATAATTCGCGACCCGTGAAGATAGAATTCAACGGTATCTTCTCCGCAATACGCATGCTCCCCATCAAAGAAAATATAAAGAGCTCGATCGATGAGTGTATGCTTATCATTCTTGTCCATATAGATCCCGCCATAATTAGCCATACGACTTTCTATGTCCTTTTTTCTTACCATCTTAAAAAGAATTTTCTTAGCATATTTACCCGAAACGCGGACGATAGAAACAGCTGATTTATATGGGGCTGTACACTCTGCAACAATTGTATCAAAAATAAACATAAGTACCTCTTACTTATTATATAGCATTTATGCAAAAAAAATCCTTCTAGAACAACTAGAAGGAAAATTTTTATTTGGTTTCTTCGCCTATTTCTTTGCCTTTAGCCTCAAAAGCATCATCAATATTATCAGTTTCATCATACTTAGGTACATAATTGACATACTGAATAGTAATATGTCTATCACGACCGGTTCCTACTGAAATAGTCTTAATGTGAACATCATCAGCTAAAGCGTTGTGAATTACTCTTCTTTCATCTGATGTCATCGGTGATAAATCAGCAGTGATCTTTGTTCTTTTTACCGTCTTAGCCACTCTTTGTGCCAAGCCGATAATCTTTTCATATTCTTGATCTTTGTAAGTGTTAATATTGAGTAAGACACGATAGTGCTTGCCATATTTATTATAAAGA
>JAQWCB010000046.1 GCA_028707375.1 Bacilli bacterium
ATAGCTTCCGATTCATATTGGGCCCCAATGCCAGCGAGATATTCGCGCTCGGCCTCCGGAATTCCCAATTTTTCAAAAGTATCTTTCACCTGTTGAGGAACATCGTCCCACGACTGCGATGACTTATTCATCAGGCGCGTAAAATATGTATAGTCTTGAAAGTCCATAAAAGACAGATCCGGACCAAAAGTAGGCTGGTGGTGATGAAAGAATTCTTTTAACGATTTAAGTCGATACTCTCGCATCCAATCAGGTTCCTTTTTCATATCCGATATTAAATTTACCGTCTCTTCATTTAGGCCTTTCGGCGTTTTATAAATGGAGAGGTCATCATTTTTAAATTTGTCATTAATATGAGCAAAATCAAGAGCAGATGGTTCTTTTTTTTCATTAGCCATAACTATTCATCCTCCTCTTTTTTTCCTTCGAGCAAATCTTTTAATCCGCGCCAACCGATAGTGGCACAGCCGATGCGCGAAGGTTGTCTATTCGTATTGATAAAGGCGATTGCTTCTCCCAAAGCCTCTTCATCAAAAGGCTCAGCCTGAAGCATCTTATTGTAATTATCAATAATGTATTCAACTTCCTTTTTGGTTTTTCCCTTAACTAACTCGGACATGATTGAGGTTGCCGCTGTGGATATTGCACATCCTACACCATGCCAAAGACAATCGACAACAATATCGTTTTCATAAAGAATTTGGATATAGATGTCATCGACACAACTCGATGATTTCATGTGAATCGTTAAATAGCGCGGATCATCCGTAGCTCTTTTATTTCGCGGTGATTGATAGTGGTCCATAATGATGTTTCTCAACATCATGGGATCATCTTTAATTGAAAAAGGCATCTAAGAAATTTCCTCCTTCCCCGCAACTCGCACAAGCCTCAACAAACTGTTGAACATCTTCCTTAGTATTGTATAGATATAAACTTGCCCGAACAGTCGCATCAGCACCCAAAAAGGATAAGAGAATCTGAGCGCAGTGATTGCCAGAACGAACAGCAATTCCCTTGTAACTCAAATATGAAGCAGCATCTTGAGCGAACACCTTATCGATATTAAAGGTAACAATTCCACTCTCCGCCTTCTCGTTATATATCTTAACATTAGGCAACTTTTTCAAGCCGGTTATCATCAACTTTCTCAACTCATTTTCATGATTGCGAATATTGTCCATTCCAATATTGTCAAGATAGTCGCAAGCAGCCGCCAGTCCGAGCGCTCCCGAAAGGTTCTGCGTTCCAGCTTCAAATTTGATAGGGGGAATGCGATATGCCACATCACCGCAAGTATCAAAGCGCGAACTCATCCCACCACCCGACATCAGAGGTTTCATCTTTTTAAGCAATTCATATTTGCCATACATGACGCCAATACCGGTTGGACCTAACATCTTATGTCCGGAAAAAGCTAAAAAGTCACAATCTAAATCCTTCACATCAACTTTCATGTGCGGTACTGACTGGGCACCGTCAACAACAAATAGACATCCGTGCTCGTGAGCGACTTTGGCAAAGGACTTAACATCGACCACATAACCGAGAACATTGGTTACTTGAGCCAAAGAAATAATTTTAGTACGCGGAGTAATGGCCTTCTTTAGATTTTCTAAAGTCAGCCTTCCTTCCGAAGTTAAATTGATATAGGTAATTTTAGCGTGGCGCTGCTCAGCCACGGAAAACCACGGCAAAACATTGGAAGCGTGTTCCGCTTCCGAAAGCAATATTTCATCATTTTCCTTTAAGATCGGAGCCAAGCCATACGCTATCGAATTGAGCGACATTGAAGCCCCGGCCGTAAAAGCAATTTCATTGGTTTCCGCATTGATGAATTTAGCTACCCGCGCCCGAGCCGCCTCATATTTTACATCCACCGTGTGAGCAATCTCATAATCACCGCGGTGTGAATTAGCACAAAAGAATTTGTAATATTCATCAGCTGCATCGATTACTTGCTGCGGTTTAAAAGTTGTTGCGGCATTATCAAAATAAACCAAAGAATGATTTGACATGGTCGGAACATTTTGATACATCGGGAAATCTTTGCGTATTTTTTTGATATCAATCATCTATAAATCCCCTTTCTTCAACATATCCGAGCAAACGGTTGCGAATATTAGTATCACTTATTTCCATAACAAATGGTTTCAGATAACCAACAGTCAATAACGAAGTGGCTTCCTTTTTGGTTAAGCCACGCGACATCAAATAGAATAAACTGGCATCGGGAACCTTGCCTAAGGCAGCCCCGTGAGACGCTACCACATCATTTTCATCAATATTTAGAATAGGTGAAACTTCGGCTTTGCCGCGAGTAGATAAATCAGCGATTCGACCTTCCTGGCGAGTCTTGGCTTTGATTGAGCCTTTGAAAATATCGGAAGTGCCCAAAAAGTGCAATTCCGCTTCATCGGTCAACACTCCGGCCATCTTCACAAAACTTGTCGTGTGTGGGTCAAGGTGAAATACGTGAAAATTATAAACTTTTTTGGCGTGTCCACTGCTGGTAACTGCCACTTTGTAAGTCGCTTTTGAGCCCTCTTGCAAATCGGAGTGAAGGTCAACATTGATATCTTCCTTATTAAAGTCTACCATTACCACTTCCAAATGAGCATTCTTGCGCAAATCGATTCGCCCATCGATCGAGGCCGAACACACAGGGTTTTTGATACGAATTATCTCGAGGCGCAAGGAAGCATTTTCTTTAACAACAATATCAAAATGTAATGGTCCGCAAGTTACATCGACACCGTATGTCTCGCAACCCTGAACTTCAAGACGAATTTGATTGATGCTATTTGCCACTAATTCTTTCATTATTTTACCGCCTTATTACGAGCGCAGCTTTCCAAAACGATAGGTTTGTCTTCTTCCTTTTTAATAGATATTCCTAATTCACGTCTAATCCACTCATATCCTTGCTTGTCAACTTTATCAATTATATCTACTCCGCCATCAACAACAATCTTACCATCGACCATCACAGCGGCACGAGTCGGATTAATCAATGAATAAAGGCGAGCGTAATGCGAGATAACAATAAACGAAGAACCTTTCGTGATCTGTTTAGATATCGCCTTACCGATAAGTTGTAAAGCATCGACATCTAGGCCCGAATCAATTTCATCTAGCAGGACTAATCCCGGATTCAAAAGGAGCATTTGTAAAATTTCATTGCGCTTTTTTTCACCGCCGGAAAATCCCTCATTCAAGTGACGAGTATTCATATCTTCCGAAAGATTAACCTCTTGATAAGCTTCCTTCAGTTTGTTATAAAAATCAAATAACTTAATGTTGCTTTCGCGATGCGAATTAATGATTTGCTTAAAGAAATCCATATTCTCAACACCAGAAACCTCCGGAGGATTTTGGAAAGCCATAAAGATTCCCTTCTTTGATCGTTCATCAACTGACATTAAAGTAATATCTTCACCATCGGCTAAAATGCTACCTGAAGTTATCTTGTATCGCGGGTGCCCCATAATGGCGTTAAAAAGTGTCGATTTTCCATGGCCATTAGGTCCCAAAAGTGCCAAGACATCGCCTTGATTAAACACGAGGTTAACCCCTTTTAATATTTCTTTTCCTTCAACTGATACATGAAGGTTTTTAATTACTAATTGTTTCATTGTCTTCATTCACCTTTCGATAAGTATACTACATAAATCCACATATATATTACAAGCAAAAACACCTATAAATATTGCCAGTTGGATCGATATGATCAATCGTTTTTTTCCTAATTTTTTTCATTATTCGAAAAAGCGATTATCGCTGTAATTAACCAGTACTAATTTTATCACATCACCAACGCATTTTTAAATACAAACTTATATTATCTTATTATTGTTTTCTCTTGAAAAATAGGCCTTTTTATAATATTATTAATTAGTTGATACTAAGGAGGAAGTTTATGAACAAACGTTTAGCCACGCTATCGCTTGTATCTCTTTTAGCCGTAGGTTCTTTAACCGCTTGTGGCGAAGGGTACAATTACGAAGACGGCATTATGCTTTATATAAATGGACAAGCATATACGACTGATGATTTATTTGGAGAAAGTTACGGTCCTGATACCGCTACGGGCATCAAGGCGATATATGATGTAATTAATGAAGCTATCATTGAAGCGGATATTCCCACAACGGATACGATGACCCAAATTGTTAATAATTCAATCGAGGATTTCTATGACAAATGTGAGGATACTGCTAATACCAATGGAACCACCAAAAGTGAAGAAGTTGAAAATTCATTAGACGATTTAGGTTTCAAGGATATTGATGAACTGCGCGACAGTTACTATCTAAAAGAAAAGCAAACAAAAGCAGAAGATGAATATTACAGCAATGACAGATATGAGACCGATTTTATTCCCTCCTTTGTTGCTGATACTGCTCCATATCACATCAAGCATATTCTTGTTAAAGTTGATGCTTCTTCCAGTGAACGTTATCACGCTGTAATCTCGGAAGATGATGCCAAGGATCTTTCTAACGTAGTTGAAAGATTGGCAACAGGTGAAGATTTTGGCGTTGTCGCCCAAACTAAATCTGAAGATGATGGCTCTGCTAAAAACTTTGGTGATACAGGAATTATGTCGACTAAAACAAATTTTGTATCAGAATTTAAATATGGCGTATATACTTACGATGCAATGTTCAATCCCGATTTAGATGCTACTGCTCGTCAAAAGGTTGTCGACAAAACATTTGCCACCGATGCTGATACTGTAGCCAAATATCAAAACACCATTGGCGGAAAGGCCTATGGTATTCCTTATTCCGCAGTTAAAGAACTAGATCACTATGCTGATGTTACCACGGCAGCTGATGGACAAGCGGTAAAGGATGCCGAAGATTACAATTATCCGCGAAACATTATTTTCAATAATTATTTTAACAACCACTCGTTATCCTTTGTGTTCTTAGATGAGAATACAGCGGCTTCTGACGAATACTATAACTCCGATGATTACAATGAAGCGGAAGCAAGTGGAAGATTCAAGACTGTCAGTGGAATTTCTGATAAATTAGAAGAATTTGGAGCTGATTCTACCGGATACTATTCAACCTTGAAAGACATTGATACTTCAAAGAAAGTTTTATGCGATGAAAAGGGACGTCCTATTTTAGTGACAAGAGCTGGTACTGGATCAGGTGATTCAGGTTATCAGGGAATTCACTTCATCGTTGCACAGAAGGATCCTTTTACCGCCACTGATGAAGAACTTCAAGCCTACTACACTTTGGAGACTCCATCGACTACCAGTTCATCTTCGGAAGAACCAACTTACATCAATTTCCTTGATTCAACCAATAAAGATATCTACACCCAACGTGTTGAAAATATAAAAACTGCAGTCAAAGCTATGGATTCCAACTTCTCTTTCCGTCAATTTGAATATTACCTAAATGAGGCCATTGATGAACATGGTTTAGCCATGAGCGATGAACTCGAGAAAGATATCAATAATTATATTGATACAACTAGAGCCAGCACTGAAGAATCTGAAGAAAGATCCTATAATGAAAGTTGGCAAAAATATTTGAACATTCTTCAACTTTATAATGAATATGCTTATCGAATCATTCCTGTTGATGAAGGAATAAATGCCTTCAATAGCAATAAGATTGAAGATTTCAATAATGCTAGAGCTGCACTTAAGTCTGGGGAGGATAAATAATTATGAAAAGTACAAAGAAATTTGCTAGAGTCTTACTTCTCTGCTCGTCTTTAACTTTACTTGTAGCGTGTGATAGCGACATCACTAACTACCCTTCTAATCTTCACGATAATGTATTAAATCAAGACAATTGTGACGATGAGACCAAATCGGCTATCACTGATAACCAATACGAAGATGTATACGATAATATCGCTGATGCCAATTCGATCAGTGCCCAAACTTTGGACAATATCTTATATAAATTAGCCAAAGACAATCTTGTTGGAGATTATGCTATTCCCGAAGCTGATTTCAATAAAAAATATCAGCAAAAGATGATCGACGTAGCTACTTCCGGATCATACTCTACCGATAATGAATTTGACGAATATCGCTTCGCGTTATCGTTAAAAGTCGGTATGTACGATATTAAGACAGCTGATGGTTCTTCTGCTCTTGAAGATATTAAAAATGCTTCTAATAAAATCGTTATCGATCCTGATAACTACGAAACGGTCCAGGAAGAATTTGATGCCATATTCCACTTGGATTACACCGATTATATCAATCGTTACTACAAGCCCATGATTTATCGTCAATACTTGTATGCAAAGTATATCTACGATCAATCATATTCAAGTATAGGTAACACCAACGCTCGTGATGTCACTGTCGTTAAGATTACGGATGATGCTGATAATCCTGGTTCTGCCAGTAAATTAGTCAACGCTTACGTCGAAAAATATATTGAGGATAAGAGTGTTCTTGATATCGACATTACTGATTTAGCCCGTTTGTGGAAAGGGGTTAATATAACACCTGAGGAATCCGCATGGCTCGATTCAATTGGAGTTACTACTCTAGCCGATGAAATTGATGCTGATATCGCTAAGATTAAAGATAGTGAGTATTTAACAGATTCGGCTCTCGAATCCAAATATACCGGAGGATATACTTATCCTGTGGAACATGGTCGTGAATTAGCCTTGGCTGATTTGAAAACTACTGATTTAGTGACCGATGGTGTCTTCTTAAAATCATCCGGCTTAACTGATTTACCAAATGCGCTCAAACAGAGAATCTTCTCTACCAACTATTCCAATGATATTTCTGGTGTTGAGAACGGCGTAGTTAAAGATGTCTCTTACATTACAACTCACGGTGATCAGACTTATCGTTTTGTCACCCCTGAGGTCTCGTTGACAGAAAGCGGAGCGAATGTTATTAACTACGATGCTGATTCTTCAAGTTATTACATCGTTCAGGTCAATTCAATTGTTACCACTTCGCGCATCGCCAAAAATGATAACGATTCAGCTGAGGTCAAAGCAACAAAGCGTGAATTAGCAACTGAAGCAGCTTACGAGATGGCTTCATCTGATTCTTATAAGAAATCTGCTATTGTTTGGTTGTTGCTCAATAACGACATCGACTATTCCGATAAAGACTTCTACGATTATATCAATACTAACTATCCGGCAGTCTTTGAAAACGAATAGTACCGATACGATTACAAATTAAATTTAAAG
>JAQWCB010000047.1 GCA_028707375.1 Bacilli bacterium
GAGAAGACACAAAGAGAATTAAAGGATTTAGTTAATAAAGAAGAAGATGACAAGGACAAAAAATAAATAATTATTTTGATCCTAATTTGGCTCTCGATAATAATAAATGATTTAGAAAATATTGTTTTGTAATAGTTTCCTTTGTTGATTTAATTATTGTTGAGAGCCTTTTATTAGGATAGAAATTTGAGGACTATTATATGGTTAAGACACTGACAATCGCTGGAAAAGAAATCAAAAATAGATATATTCAGGCACCATTAGCGGGCTATTCAAGTCGGGCGATGCGCGAGATGGGAAGACGCTATGGTGCGGGGTTAGTATACACAGAAATGACTTCCGCAACGGCCTTGGTTTATCACAACGAGAAGACTTTTGCTATGTTGCCACGGCATGAAGAGAAAAATGTTGCGCTTCAGATTTTTGGTGGCGATATTCCGACTATATTGAAGTGTATTCCTGTCATTGAAGCTGAGAGCGAATACGATTTTTTGGATTTTAATTGTGGGTGTCCGGTAAAAAAAGTTATTAAACAAAAAGCTGGATCCTCATGGCTTCTTCGTCCCGATGAACTATATAATTTGGCTAGAAGTATGGTCAAAATATCAGCAAAACCTGTTCTTTTTAAAATTCGTTTAGGATTTGATAATGAACATCGAAATTACTTATCCATTGCAAAACTTTTGGAAGATGCGGGTGTGAAGGCAATCGCGGTACACGGTCGAACAAGGGCGGAAGGATTTGGTGGTGAAGTTGATTACCAAGCTATTGCTGAAATTAAAAAAGAACTTAGCATTCCAGTTATAGCTAATGGAAATATTTCTTTAGCAAACATTGATCAGGTGATGAATATTACTCAGGCTGATGGATATATGATTGGTCGGCAAAGCATAGGTAATCCTAAGATATTTGAGGATTTAATTTATCATGAAGAAGGAAAGCAAATTGCTAGGGCCTCGATAGATAAATTGATTGATGATGTCCTGATTCATTTAGATTTACTCATTGATGAATTTGGAGAAACAGTGGCCTGCCGCATGATGCGAAGTTTTGTTTCATTATATTTAAAAGGTGTATATAATATTAAGCCATACAAAATTAAATTGGTTCGGGCCAATACCAAAAAAGAATACGTTGACATCCTTCGTGAGTTGAAAGCAAGTCAAATTATTTAATCTTGACTATGAAGCGATTTAATAAATTCTTCGAGACTAGTGTCTGGAATCACTTTGATGTTGTTAGCCAAAAGCAATCGTGTTGTCATGCCCTGACCTTTAATTAGTTTGCCGCTGAAGGTACCATCATAGACTGTTTTAAAACCGCAAGAAGGGGATTTTTCCTTTAAGATGGCTAATTTGACGTTATATTTCTTGGCTTGTTCAAGAGCTATTTTAGCTCCGCGAGCAAAATATTCGGAAACGTCTTTTCCCTGGGAAGAAATTACTTTCCCATCTAGAATTTCTGACGGGTCGCGCGGGGTGGATAAACCTGAATCAGCCTCGGGACAAATAGGAATTATATTAAAAAAATTGACTAGCTGTAAGGCAAAATTATTGGTCATCGCTTGGCCGTCATAGCGCGAGGGCGCTCCAAGCAGACAAGCTGAGACTAAGATATATGGTTTAGTGTTATTTGGTTTCATCGATTATTTCATTAATGTTGATTTCCGTAGTTTTTTCTCTATCGATTCTTTTTAACTCGTGAAGTAACATTCTATCCTTCATAGATACTTTAACATAAATTATAGCAAAGATAGTACCTAATAATCCGACGATGGCAAGCATGATGCCAAAGGCAACGCGAAAGGTAAAGTCTGGATTCGGTCCAGGATTAATCCCAGATTCATAACCGAGGGATATAGAAAGGACTGAAGTTATAATTGCTGCAAAGATAACCGATATTCGCGAGATAAACGATCCCATTGACCCCAGTGCAGCTTCGCGAGAAACGTGATACTTAATCTTATCAATATCAATTAATTCAGCAAGAATCATATCAGGAGTAAGAAGCAAGCCCCCGAAGGAAGGACCGATTATGGACGTAACAACACATCCGCTGATAAAATTGTTAGGAAAATATAATAGGCACAAACCGAGTGGCAACATAATGAATGAAATGAGCCATGCCTTAACAAAGCCTATCTTTTTTATGACTTGTGACCATAGAGGAATAGAGATAAGCAAGGTTAAGAAAAGACAGACTAATACAACGGATTGTTGCCATCCCGACACCTTCAGAACATATTTGCAATACATCGGATATAAAGAGACGACAATTGCCATAACCGCAAGGAAAAAAGACTGAGCAACATGATAGATGACAAAAGGCTTATTCTTTAGAACTTCTTTCAACATCTTGATTGAAGAATATTGCTTTTGCACTTCCTTCTTGGCCTTTATATCATCTGAAATACGAATTGAACGCACCATGATAAAAACACATATTAGAAAAATAATTCCATAGATAACGCCAATCAAAGCATAGTTGAGACCGAGCTCATCTAATAGTATGGGGGTGAAAAAATAGCATAGAATAAAAGCGACAATTTCTAGCAAGTGTTTGTACGAAGCGGCCTTGTTGCGCTTTTGTGTCGATGGGAAAAGCGTTGGGAAAAGAGCGTTGTAATTGATGTAGAAAATAGTGTTGGCATTCTCTACCAGAATGGAAATTACAATATAATAAATTATAAATTGAACGGCAGAAAAATTAGTGTTTCGATTCACAGCATAGGTGAGGACAATAAAAATAGGAATCCAAATGCATCCATAAATTATCCATGGTAGTCTTTTTCCGAGTTTAGATTTAGTATGTTCAGATAAGGTTCCAGCGATGACATCATCAATCCAGTCAACAATGACAAAAATGATTTTGCATGCCGAGGCCCAATATATGGTTACCATACCAGTATCGGTCCAATAACTTAAGTTAAATCCATGAAAGAGCTGAGTAATCAAACTGACTCCAAAAAAACCTAAGGCGAATCCGATGGGGGATGAAGGCTTGGTTCGGTGAAGAATTCGTGTCATGATTACCTCGTGCTTTATTAACATATTATATAATAATTTGTATTATAATAATATTTGTAAAAGAGAATAGCAAAGGTAAAATAAATGAAATTGATTGTTGGTTTGGGAAATCCTGGGAAAGAATACGAACACACGCGTCACAATATGGGTTTTGATTTAGTTGATATGTTGGCGGAAGATTTAGCGGCTCCTGCCTATAAAAATAAATTTAATTCTTTGTATACTAAAGTTTTGTTTCAAGGCGAAACGGTCTTCATTATGAAGCCATTAACGTATATGAATCTATCAGGGGAAGCAGTAAAGCCCTTTGTTGAATATTTTAAGATAGATACTCAAGATATCATTGTCGTGATGGATGATATGGCTTTGGAGCCAGGACGATTCCGCCTGCGTCAAAAAGGATCTTCCGGCGGTCAAAAAGGTCTGGGGAATATTATTGACCTTTTGCATACCCAGAACATCAAACGCATAAGAATAGGAACAGGAGAGCCGTTGAATAAAAATGTTGTGGATTATGTTTTAACAGCTCCTAGTGGCAACGAAAAGGAAAAAATAGAAGAGGCCTTGGAGGAGGCCTTGCTTGCTTTGAAATATGCTATCGCTACTAATTTTGACAAGGCGATGACCAATTTTAACGTGAAGAAAGTAAAAAATGTAAATGGAAAATAATCCACTAATAGATATTCTTGGACACGACGGCCAAATTGAGCATTTCGATATCGATCATCCTATAAAGGCTGATTCACTTGAAACGCTAGCGATGATTGTTGGTATTTCCTATCAAGAAAAAGCTCAAAGTATTTCGGTTGTCTTACCAACACTTTTTGATGCTAGACAATTTATTAGTTTGCTTACTAACTATGTCAGCGAAAAAAATATTCTTTTTTTTCCACGTGATGAAGTACAGAGAATTGAGGCTATTTCTTCTTCCAAAGAAATGCTTGAAGAAAGATTATATTCTTTGTCAAAAATTTCTTTTTCGACAAAAAAGTATATTTTCGTTACACATGCGATTGCTTTGATTCACGATGTTAGCTCCCCTAAGAGATTTAAAGATAACACGATTGTATTGCACAAAGGAGATATTATTCCACCAAATGAATTGGTGAGAAAATTAATTGAACTGGGGTACTCTCGGGTTCCCCGCGTAGAGAAAGTATTAGAATTTTCATATCGAGGTGAAATTATCGACATATACTCTCCTTCTTTATTGAATCCCGTGCGAATAGAATATTTTGACGATGAGATAGATGATTTGCGGGCTTTTAATAGCAATACACAACTTTCGATAAGAGAAGAAAATAATTTGACTATCGTTCCTGCCAACGAGAATATTTTTAATGCCGAAGAGATTGATGCTGGTGTTAAAAAAATAAAGAAGGAATTAGATAGTCTAATAGACGTTAAGTTAGAAGACAAAGAAGAAATGGTAAATAAGATTTCAACTTTTTGCGAGCTAGTCTATTCAGAGGGAATCGGAGAAAATCAAGTCCGATATTTACCATACTTTACTAATAAGCATTATTCAATTTTGGAATATTTAACAAAATCTCGCATTCTATTTTATCGTTATGAGGATGTTATTTCGATGGCTAACGATTATTATCAGGAAGCGATTAGCTATTTTGATGAATTGAATTCGGCTCACTTAGCGTTAAGCCAAGAGATGACATGCTTCGTTCCTCGAGATTTTTTAATTGAATATGATGCGGAAAAAGTTATCGATTTGCCATCAAAGTTGTCTGTTACCGATATACCTTATCGTTTCTCAAATGTTTTATCGGCACCTAAAGCTATCGATGATTTAAAAAAGGATGGTTTTACAGTTAAAGTTTTTTTGGCTAATGATCGCTTTGAAAAATTCAAATCTGTCTGCGATGAACAGAATCGCACTTTATCAATAAATGGTAATGAATCAGCGGATATTGATGTTGTTTTAGGAAAAGATCTATCGCGGGGTTTTTTAGTTCCCAATTATAAATTAGCTATTCTGTCCGGCAATGAAATTTTTGGAGTTAAGCCGGGCAGTTCATATTTTATGAATCGCTTTAAAGAGGCTAAAGTCATAAAAAAGTATCAGGATTTACAACCGGGAGATTATGTTGTTCACGAAGAGCAAGGAATAGGAAAATTTTTGGGAATACTAGAGATTGATGGTCTCGAATATTTACAAATTCAATATGCCGGAGCGGGAGCTAAATTATATATTCCTCTAAGTAAATATCGATTGATTAGGAAGTATTCATCCAAGGAAGGTGTAACGCCCAAATTGGATAAGTTAGGTGGAGCTACGTGGGCTAAAAGAAAGGCTAAAATAAGAGGTAGAATTGCTTACCTGGCTGATCGTTTAATTGAAATTGCTGCTAAGCGTTCTCAGTTGCCAGGTTTTTCTTTTCAAGCTGATGATGATTTTGAGAATATGTTTGACCGAGCCTTTCCTTACGAATTGACTTCGGGACAGAAAAAGGCGTGGAAAGAGATTAAACACGATATGATGTCTGTCCATCCAATGGATCGCTTGCTGACAGGAGATGTTGGTTTTGGAAAGACAGAAGTGGCTTTTAGGGCGGCCTATAAGGCTATTTTATCTGGAAAACAAGTGGCTTTGCTATGCCCGACAACTATTTTAGCAGAACAGCATTTTGAAGTGGCTCAAAAGAGATTCGAGGGCTTTGGAGTCGTGGTTAAATTGATTTCACGAAATGTTACTCGCGTTAAGCAAACTGAGATATTAAAGGATCTTTACGAAGGGAAAGTGCATCTATTAATTGGAACGCATCGCATTTTGTCAAAAGATGTCAAATTTAAAAATTTAGGACTTTTAATTGTCGATGAGGAACAGCGTTTCGGCGTTACACATAAAGAAAAAATTAAGGAGATGACCACCAATATTGATGTTTTGACTTTGACAGCTACTCCCATTCCGCGAACATTACAGATGTCGCTATTGAATTTTCGCGCCTTATCCAATCTATCGGATCCGCCAATAAACCGCCTGCCAATTAAAACTTATGTGGTCAAATATGATATCAACTTGGTTCGTGAAGTGATTTCACGCGAACTTGGGCGAAAAGGACAAGTGTATTTTTTGCACAATCGCATTGTTTCTATCTATAAGAAAACTGATCAGTTGCGCAAACTATTTCCATATGCGAAAATTGAGGCGGTACATGGTCAGTTGCCATCGGATGAAATGATGGATATCATGACAAGATTTTACAATAAACAAATAGATATACTCGTTTGCACATCTATTATTGAAACGGGTTTAGATGTTCCTAATTGCAACACTATTATTGTTGAGGGAGCGGAGAATTTTGGACTTTCACAATTATATCAAATCAAGGGTCGAGTCGGGCGCTCTTCACGACTGGCTTATGCTTATTTGACCTATAGAGATTATGGTAAGTTAAACGAAGACTCACACAAGCGATTAAAAGCGTTAAAAGAATTCACAGAGCTTGGAAGTGGATATAAAATCGCGACACAGGATTTAAATATTAGAGGAGCGGGAGATATCCTTGGAAAAGAACAGGCAGGATTTGTTGATTCAATCGGATATGATGCATATATGAATTTACTTAATGAAGTGATGAAAGAAAAAACTTTACAAGATAAAGCACGACCCACTAACGAAGTGGGAACTAAATACGAATTATCTTTCTCACTCGATTCGCACATTCCTTCGACGTATGCTTCAGAATCGGATCGAATTAATATTTATCGTGAACTCTTTGATATTTCTAGCATTCCACAATTAAAAAAGTACAAGGAACAAGCGAGAGATATTTATGGACGTTTCCCCGATGAATTAGAGAATTGCTTCGTTAAGAAGGAAATTGAAATTGAACTATCAAAACCAATCATTGATAACTTCAATGAAACGATTGATCACTACGAGATAAAATTGACAAAGGAATTTTCTAATGAATATGGAATTGCTTTGAAAATTAGAGATATGTTTGAAAAATATGATAAATCAAAAATAAACATTCGATATTATGGCAAACACTTTGCGTTAAGAATTGTTAAGACCAAAGATTATTTACTTGATTTATTAGACGTGACCAAAACGTTGACTAGTTTAATTTAAAAGATTTAAATTTCAAAGGAATCTTTTTCTTTTTGACATCGTCGTAGAAAGGGACAAAAACAAT
>JAQWCB010000048.1 GCA_028707375.1 Bacilli bacterium
AGCTTCAGCTGCTCTAATTGTAGCTTCCTTTTTACCTTCAGCTTCCAAGATGGCTGATTCTTTATTACCTTGAGCTAAAAGAATAGCGGATGATTTAGAACCTTCAGCAAGAAGAATCTTTTCTCTCTTTTCACGTTCAGCACGCATCTGTCTTTCCATAGCATCACGGATATCTTTAGGCGGTAAAATGTTTTTAACTTCAACACGATTTACTTTGATTCCCCAAGGATCGGTCGCTTCATCCAAAACAGATCTCATCTTGGCGTTGATTATATCTCTTGATGTAAGAGTAGCATCTAAATCAAGATCACCAATGATGTTACGCAAAGTAGTGGCGGTTAATGATTCGATACCAAAGATAGGATTTTCAACGCCGTAAGCATAAAGTTTAGGGTCGGTTACCTGATAGAAGACAACAGTATCGATTTGCATCGTAACATTGTCACTTGTAATAACCGGTTGAGGCGGAAAATCGTGAATTTGTTCTTTCATTGGAACAACCTTGCTCACGCGGTCAAAGAAGGGAAGTAACATATGCAGACCGACCGACCAAGTCTTATAGTATCCTCCCAATCTTTCGATAATGTACATATCGGTTTGTTTGACAACTTTGATACTGCTAGCTAAAACAATTAATAAAAATGCAGCGACGACAACTAAGACAACGATTCCGGCGATTTGACCGGATGAAGTTAAGACTAACATAATAAATTTCCTTTCTATTTATTTTTAAACTGATGTTTTTGAACAATCAATTTATTACCCTTGACAGCAACAACTTCGACCGGAGTATCGTTTGGAATCGAACCTTCCTCTTCCACCGATAAAGCCGACCATATAATATCGTTTATTTTCACTTCGCCATAGTGTAGCGGAGTTATCTCTTTGATAATTATTCCCTTCTTTCCAACAATCTCATCAATATTGGATTTGGTTACTTTTCGCTGCAGGTGCTTTGAAGCTATAGGCTTCAATCCGAAAATCATTGCGATAGAAGTAACAAAGAAAACAATAATCTCACCCCAAAAAGGAAAGTTAGGAATAAACGACAATACTAGACATATTAACGCTGCCGCGCTGAACCATATCGAAATGAGGTCAACAGTCAAGGCTTCAATGATAAACGTTACGACAAAAACGGCGAGCCATACATATACAATGTAATCTTCAAAACCACCCATTTATCTAATCTCCTTTGATAAATTAATTATAACAACTTTTTCTTCTTTGTCCCATATACAAGTGAACTTTTTTGGGGAAACGGAAAAATCAAGAGCAAAGACTGAACTGATTTCATTGACAAAGTCTGTAGACGACACTCGCGAGTAAGTTTTTCCGCCTGATAATTTGAAGAACATATTTTTATCTATTGTTCCCTCGTCATACTTATTTATGCTAACAGGCTTTAAAACAACTAACTTTTCCTTTTCATCAATTCCAAGCAATACTCCATATGCATCAGAAATAGTATCGGATATAACCTTATTTATTGTTATATTTGTAGGATATATTGTTGCGACTCCAGATTTCTTGTCTCTATTAAACCACGATATATTCATCCAATAACACCTCCATACAAAATTATGATACACAATAATTCAAAAAAATTCAAGAAAAAATTAATTAATAATATTAAATAATATTTGCTCTATGAAAATTAGTGTATAAATTGTATTTGTAGTGATAAATGATGAAAAAGAAAAGTTAAATATTAGAAGGTTTTGATTTTTCTTGCGGTGGTTATTTTGTTATTGCTATGATAAAATCAAAGAATACAGATAAATCGGAGGTGATTTTATGGAAAGCAAGACATCTACTGCGCGTTATATAAAAATAGCACAGGATATATGTAACAAAATTATCGATGGCGAATATCCCGAAAACTCCATCCTAAAAGGTCGATCGGTCTTAGCGTCTTTTTATAAAGTTTCTCCTGAAACCATACGCAAATCAGTCAATCTTTTAGCTAAAGAGAACATTGTACTCATCAAACGTGGCGTCGGTATTTTTGTTATATCGGTTTTGCACGCTAAGCAATTTGCTGACAAGTGGAAAAAGGAAACACTAGTCCAAAATAAATATGATAACTTAGTCACTCTTCTTGATCAAAAGAAGAAAATTGACGAGGATATCGATACGGCCATCAAGGATATGAAAGACTCTTTTAATTATCAGAGTGGGGAAGCGGTTAAGCTTTTAAGAATTGATATACCATCTAAATCGTGGATTGATAATAAAAAGATAGGTGAAGTATATTTTTATAACTATACGGAAGCAACAATAGTTGCGGTTGTAAAAAAAGAGACGAATGCCACTATTTGTTCACCTGGGCCGGATTTTGTCTTAAACGGAGAAGATAAGTTAATCTTTGTCGCGAAAGATAGTAAAACTTTTGATCGAGTTGCTTCCTTCTTAGTATATGGAGTTGAAGATTAATAAAAAAATTGCTTTAATTTGCTAACTTTTATATTAAAGTTAGATGTCGAATGCGAAAATATTTTTTAGGAGATATTTCCTTAACAAACGGAAAAGATTAATATATAATCTTCAATCGTTAGATATTTTAGGAAAGGAAAATATGGAGACAAAAGGTTATACAAAAAGATTATTTATTACCTATATAGTATTAGGAATCGTTGCGATTGCTATTTCTACCATTGGATTGATTTGGTCTAATTGGGAAATAATCGCCTGTGTTTCTATTGGCATTTTAATAGGTATTATCAATTACTACTTTTTGATCTTTTTCTCAAATAAAGTCTCAGGTAACGATAAGGGAAGTCTTACTTCGTTTATGAGTGGATATGGCTTGCGTTTTCTTTTACAGGTTATCGGTTTGGGATTATCCGTTCTTCTTATATATTTGACACGCGGAAACAGCGTCAATACATTTAGATATTTTAATATCTTAGGTACGGGCGTAGGATATGTTTTGCCAGCGATAGTATCATCTATTGTTAAGCAAGAAAAAATTGAAAAGAAAGAAGAATCTAAATAATTATGACTACGTTAGCTTTAGATATCAGCAACATGTTTAAATTGGACTTTTCAGGTGAAGTCATAATGTCATTGATTGTTATGCTTATTATATGCATTTTATCAGTGATTATCTTTTTTGTTTTTCGCAAGAAGGATCCAACCAAACCTGATCACGGATTCACGATGGTCGTTGAGACAGCGGTTGAAAAAATTCAAAACTTTGTTGTTGAAACAATGGGGAGGAAATATGAAGGGTTTACTGGATATGTTTTAACCCTTGCTCTCTATATTTTCTTGTGTTTTTTCCTAGGCATAACCGGACTTCCTAACGCTTTGATAAGTTTGCAAGTTCCACTTTCCATTGGTCTTTGTACCTTTGTTATGATTCATGCGGTGGCTATTCATAAAAACAAGTGGAAATACTATAAGCGTTTTACTTCACCGCTTGCTGTTTTCTTACCAATCAATCTGATATCAATGTGGGCTCCACTTTTGTCGCTCACTTTGCGTTTATTTGGAAATGCCTTGAGTGGATATATAATAATGAGTATCATGTATTATTATTTAGGAGCGCTGTCAGATGTAATATTTGGCGGTTTTGTTGCTCAAGGATTGTCTTCTATTTGGATTGCTCCTATTATTACACCGTGGCTCCATATGTATTTTGATTTATTTACAGGGGCAATACAGACGTTGGTCTTTATCGTATTGACGATGATTTGGATTTCACAGGAAGATCCTGATGAAAGCATTGAAGAGAATGTTACTCTTAAAGAAGAGTTAGCATAAATGATAACAAGGAGGAAAATGTTATGGATAATGGTTTAAGGTACATAGGTGCAGGAATTGCTATGCTTGGAGTTATCGGTAGCGGAATTGGTGAAGGTCGCATTTGCGCCCACGCGCTTGACGGGATGGCAAGAAATCCCGAAGCCACAAGTTCGCTTCGTGGCACGATGATTTTAGGTTGTGCTATCGATGAAACAACTGGTATTTATTCATTGATTGTTGCTATTCTTTGCTTGTTTATCTAAGTAAAGTGAGAGGAATTGAGGAATGTATAGTATTTATAATTTAACAGGCTTAAGTTTTGATATCGGCGAAAAACTAGTTCCTAATCTATGGGAATTCATCACTCAATTACTCGCTTTTTTAATCATGGTTTTAATTGTTTATAAATTAGCATATAAACCAGTTCGAAAATTTCTTAAGAGTCGCAACGCTTTTATTAAGGGTAATCTTGAATCGGCGCAGAAGCAAAACATCTCCGCTAATCAAGCCAATGAAAAAGCTCAGAAGAATTTGAATCAATCCCGCAAGGAAGCCATAAATATCGTTATGGACGCTAAGCGTCAAGCGGAAGAGGAAAAAGGGCAAGTAATTGAAGAGACAAAGAGAGAGATTGCGCAGAAGAGAATAGAAGCTGAAAAAGATATTGAAAATCAAAAACAAAAGGCGATGGAAGAAGTTCACGACAAGATTGTCGACATTGCTTTATCGGCATCTTCGAATCTATTGTCCCGCGAAGTAAGTAGTTCGGACAATAAGAAACTCGTGTCGCAGTTTGTTGACGATATGCAGCAAGATAACAAAGAAGCGAGCAAATAAAATGGATAGTCTATATAATCGTTACGCCTTAGCCTTGTTTGATTTATGTCAAGAAAAAAAGACAATCAAAGAATGCCAGATGGAAGTAAAAGATCTATATGATGCTTTCTCGAATAATGATGAAATTATACGAGTTCTTTCATCGTGCTTTTTAGCAAAGAGTGAAAAGGCGAAGATTGTAGACACTATCCTTGTCAATTGTGAACAGAAGGATGTTATCAATTTTGTCAAAGTGATAATTGACAATGGACGCGAGCGACACATTTTAAAGATTTTCAGAGAATTTGATACAATTTGTAATGATTATCTTGGTATAAAAACTGGAACAATTTATTCGCCGTATAAAATTTCTCAGGATCAGATAAAAGAGATAGAAAAAGTTGTAAGCAAAAGAATAGGTTTTAAAGTTAAGTTAAAGAATGAAAAGGATGCAAGCCTAATCGGTGGAGTTAAAGTTGTGGTCGGTGATTATGTTTTTGATAATTCACTTCGGAATAAATTGGACAAAATGCATTCGACTTTACTTAAGGGAGGTAACTAAATATGGCAATTAAAACAAATGAAATAAGTGCTTTAATCAAAGAACAGATTAAAGAATATTCGCAAAAGGTAGAATCAAACGATGTTGGAACCGTTGTAACTGTCGGCGATGGAATTGCTACTATTTATGGTTTGGATAAAGCAATGCTTGGTGAACTTTTACTCTTCCCTCACGATATATATGGAATGGTCATGAATCTAAACGAGGATAGTGTAGGATCTGCTCTACTTGGGGATGATACCCTCATCGAAGAAGGAGACATGGTCAAGCGCACGGGAAAGGTCGTTGAGGTCCCTGTTGGTGATGGCTTATTAGGAAGAGTTGTCAATGCTTTGGGTCAGCCCATCGATGGAATGGGAGCGATTAAATATGATCACACTCGTCCGATTGAACGAATTGCTCCAGGTGTTATGACAAGAAAATCAGTTGATCAGCCGTTGGAAACAGGATTGAAGGCTATCGATGCGATGGTTCCCATCGGTCGCGGTCAAAGAGAATTGATCATCGGTGATCGTCAAACAGGAAAGACAGCGATTGCTATCGATACTATCATTAATCAAAAAGGTAAAAATTGTCTATGTGTTTATGTAGCTATTGGACAAAAAAATTCAACGGTTGTTCGCGTTGTTGAGAAATTGAAAAAATATGATGCGATGAGTTATACCACGGTTGTTTCGGCGACGGCGGCGGAGTTAGACCCTTTGAAATATATTGCTCCTTACGCTGGAGTGACAATGGCTGAAGAGTGGATGGATCACGGCAAGGATGTTTTGATTGTCTACGATGATTTATCAAAGCACGCAGTGGCTTATCGTACTTTATCTCTTCTATTGAAGAGAGCACCGGGCCGTGAGGCTTATCCTGGAGATGTTTTTTATCTACATTCAAGATTGCTAGAACGGGCGTGTCGTCTCTCTGATGAATATGGTGGAGGTTCAATTACAGCCTTGCCAATTATTGAGACTCAAGCGGGTGATATTTCTGCTTATATTCCAACAAATGTTATTTCCATTACTGATGGACAAATCTTTTTAATGACTGACTTATTTAATAAAGGCCAAAGACCGGCTATCGATTCTGGACTCTCGGTTTCTCGTGTCGGTTCAGCAGCTCAATACAAGGCTGTCAAACAGGTTTCTAAATCATTAAAAATTGAATTAGCTAACTTCCACGAGTTGGAATCGTTCTCACAGTTTGGTTCTGATTTGGATGCCGAGACTAAAAAAATCTTAACTCACGGTGAAGTTTTGATGGAAGTATTAAAACAAGGCCAGTATCAGCCGATGTCATTTGTTCAACAAGTGGTGGAATTGTTCGTTGCTCAAAACGGGTATATGGATGATATTGATACAACTAAGATTCGCCCCTTTCTCGACAAGTTGTATGCGATGATGGAAAAGGATTATAAGGATATCCTTGATGAAATATATAATAAAAAGGAATTGAGCGATAAATTGATAGGAAAAATGACCAAAGCGGTTCAAACTATCAAGGAAGCAATTAAGTAAAAGGAATAAATATGTCGGCAGGATTAGCAAAGATTAAAAGAAGAATCTCATCTATTGAATCCACTAAGAAAATAACGAACGCTATGGAATTAGTATCTTCGGTAAAATTGAAACGCCGGAGAAAAGCAATGGATAATACAATCGAATATCTAAAATTGATGTCCGATATTATTTCAGATTGCTTTAAAGGCTTAGATGAAAAAGGTAATCACTTGTCGCGTCTACTTAAGCCTTGCGCAACGGGCGAAGGAATTCTCTATCTTGTTATCACTTCCAATATGGGTCTCTGTGGAGGATACAATTATAACGTTATTAAATATTTGAATTCTGTCATTAAAAAAGGTGACGAAATCATGATGATTGGCACTAAAGGCTTAA
>JAQWCB010000049.1 GCA_028707375.1 Bacilli bacterium
GACGCAAAGCGAGGTGATAAGTATTAGCAAGAATAATTCCTGCTCCTAAATCTTTAACTTGCTCTGGCGATAAGCCCTTGACGGTAGCTTGAGTCCCAACGGGCATGAACATAGGTAGTTCAACATCACCGTGAGGCGTATGCAATATGCCGTAGCGCGCTCCGCAATTTTTATCCACATGCAATATTTCCAATTCAATATTTTTTGATGCCATACTCTTTTGCCTTCCCTAAAAAATAATATTCTTCACAAGTATACAATATATATTATTACGTTTTAGTATTCAAACAAATTAACTAGAGTATTTAGTTCAACTACGCTAAAATGTATAAGGAAATATATGCGGAGGGAATAATATTTATGAATTTAGAAATAATGGAGATGGCTAATATCTTTTGGCCGGCTTTGAGTGATTCGTGGTTTAATGTCATTTGGGGTGTGATTTTTTGTGTTATTAATTTTGCGATGATTATCGCCTGCTTCCACTTTTTTGGAAGGATTGGAATGTTTACCTGGATTGCTATCGCAACAATTATTGCTAATATTCTTGTCGTCAAAGTTGTTGAATATTTCACTCTTTATTCTACTTTGGGCAATGTCTTTTATGGCTCAATTTTTCTCTCGACCGATATATTGACCGAGCACTATGGGAAAAAAGAGGCTAAGCGTTCCATCATTCTCGGTTTCGCTGCTGACTTAATTTTAATTGTTGCTATGCAAATGGGACTAGCATTTCGTCCTTTTGCTAACGATCAATGGGCAGGACAAGTTCAAGGAGCAATGGAGATTCTCTTTGGCTTAACTCCACGAATTGTTGCGGGATCGCTCCTCGCCTATTTAGTTTCGCAATTTTTAGATATAACTATCTTTTCCAAGATTCGCAAGGCAACCAAAACCAAGCATCTATGGATGCGAAATAATGGTGCCACTCTGCTTTCTCAAATTTTTGATACACTAATATTTGTAGTGGTAGCCTTTGCTGGAGCGCAAGGTTATTCCTTTGATGCTCTGTGGGGAATATTTATTACCACATATGTACTAAAAGCCTTTGTCGCTCTTCTTGATACACCTTTTATCTACCTATCCAAGCATGTTAAGCATGGGGTTTTGGTTGGTGAAGATACAAATCCTTACCCTGAAGTGTGGAACAAATTATGTCACCGGGAGAAAAAATAAATGGAAAACAAAAGTAACGTTGAAAAAGCAAAATTAGAAGCAAATAAAAAGCAAGCACAGGCGATTAAGAAAATCGAAATAGCAAAATTGGAGCGCACAGGATATGATTACAAGAGGCTGCTGCAACAAAAAAATCGAGTTTTTTATATTGCCACTGGTATCTTATTCACTTTGGAAATTATTATTTTTTTTCTCTTCATCTTTTTACCAAAACTATCCGATTTTAAAATATACGCCGAAATCATTCTCCCAGTATTATGGATTTTCTCCTTCTTAGCCGCCTTTATATATACTGCTCCTAGCAAAAAAATATTGAGGTTATCAGATCTTGAAGCAGGAAAAGAAAAGCAGAGACTCGATGAAGAAGAAAAAGAAAATATACGCAAACGGAATAAGAATAGATACCAAAAATAAATTCCAAATAAAAAACGCGAGACATTACTAATCAAAGTAATTACCTAGAATCAACTGTGTCATCTAGAAATTATTTTCGTTGAATCTCGCGCTTTTATTATTTCCTTTTTTCTATCTCTGCAAGAATTGTTTTTTTCGCTAATGCTGGATTAGCCTTGCCGCGGCTTTCCTTCATAACTTGTCCTACAATATACCCCAAGGCACGATCCTTACCATGTAAAAAATCGTGGATTGATTGTTCGTTTTCGTTGAGTACTTTGTCCACTATAGCTCGAATACTCGCGACATCAGATATTTGCTCCATTCCAAGGTCTTTGACAATCTTTTGCGGATCAGTTCCATCTTTAAGCATTAAATTAAGAACCTCTTTGGCTTGCTTAGAATTAATTTTTCCCTGACTTACCATATCGCAAAAGGCCTTCAATTGTTCCTTAGTGAATTTTAAATCCGATATCTTAAGCATATCCTTATTTAGATACGCTGAGATATCACCCATAAGATAATTCCACAAAGTTTTAACACTTTTGCATCCTATATTAACTACATCGTTAAAATAGAAAGTAAAGTCTTTATCTCCTAGCAATACCTCCACTTCCTTGTCATTTAATCCTTTATGTAAAAATTCTATGCGATATTCTTCTGGAAGTTTACCCATGCTATCGATTGCTTCGCTGACAAAAGAGTCCGAAAGTTTTATCGGCAAAATATTTGGTTCGCGAAAATATTTATAATCCACCGCATTTGTCTTAACTCGCATCAAAGAGGTTTTCTTCAAAGATTCATCGTATCTTCTCGTTTCCTGAGATATCGTTTCGCCTTGCAAAAGAAGTTCACTCTGTCGCTTTATTTCGTACTCCAAGGCGGCGCGAACATTTGCAATCGAGTTTAAATTTTTAATTTCGCATTTTGTTCCCAATTTTTCACTGCCGTAAGGACGAAGTGAAATATTGATATCGCAACGCATGCTTCCTTCTTCCATTTTCCCATCTGAAACATCCAAGAAAGTAACAATTTGGTGAATAGCTTCCACATATTTCATTGCTTCTTCCGCACTTCGCATATCAGGCATAGATACAACTTCAAGCAACGGAGTGCCAGCACGATTATAGTCAACAAGGGTCATATCGCCTAAATGCAGTTGCTTCGCCGTATCTTCTTCCATGTGGACGCGCTCGATGCCGATGTGCTTAACTCCTTGACTTGTCCGTAAGTCCAAATATCCGTTTGAACCAATCGGATGCTCTTGCTGAGTTATTTGATATCCCTTTGGTAAATCCGTATAAAAGTAATTTTTTCGATCAAATTGAACGAGTTGATCAATTTTCATATTTAAAGCTTTAGCTACTCTAATTCCATAGATTACTGCCTGTTTGTTTAAAACCGGCATCGTGCCTGGGCATCCTAAATCATAAGGAACCGTTTCAGTGTTCGGACTAGCTCCAAACGAAACTGGAGCTGAGGAAAACATTTTTGATTTTGTCTTTAACTCCACGTGTATCTCAATACCAATAACAGGTTCAAAGTTCATTATTTTATCCCCCTTTTCAAGGTTGAAGTATTCTTCAATCCCGTAATGTTCTCAATATCTTGGCCTAAAGCAAAAACATGACCCTCTTCAAATTGACGTCCCGTGATATTGATGCCAAAAGGCAATTTATCCTCATAACCTAAGGGTAAAGATAACGAAGGATAACCTCCTAAGTTAGCAATCCCAAGATGATTGTCAACAAAATTTGGATTGGGATTCCATCGATCAGAAGAGTCTTTGATTAATGGTGCTACCGATTTAGCTACAGGTAATAATAAATAATCGTTTGTCTCAAAGAATTTATTCATTTGGTCAACAATTAGGCGACGAGCCTTCTGCGCTCTCCGGAATAATTCCTCTTGATTCTCAGCTAATAACGAAAAAGAACCAATAACAAATCTTCTCTTAATTAATGGCGAAAAGCCCTTGGTTCGAGCCTCCATCATATATTCTTCCCAAGTTTTGGCTTTGCCTGAAGGCTTAATGCCAAACTTAATTCCATCGAGATTCGCATCGTTAGATGTTGCCTCTGAACATGAAATAACCATATAAACTGGATACAAAGCATTTAATAAATCGGAGGGAAATTCATAATTTTTAACAACATATCCCTGTTTTTTTAGTAACTCTATCATGTGATAAAAATGGTTTACGATAGTTTGATCTTTGACGGCATCAATAACTGATTTAAAATATCCGATATTTTTCTTCTCGTTATCTTTCTTTAAATACTCAGAGAAATCCTCTGTCTTGTGTAAACTTGTCGACATATCTTTATCATCATGTCCAACCAAAAGATTAGTAAGCATTGCAGAATCTTTTACTGAACGCGTAAAATAAGCAATCGTATCCAAGGAAGGAGCAAAAGGAAATAAGCCAAAACGAGAAATCCTTCCCCAGGTTGGCTTCATTCCCACAAGTCCACCATATCCTGCGGGTTTGCGCACAGAATCGCCCGTATCTGATCCTAGAGCAAAAGGAGCATCGCATTTTGCCACCGCTGCACACGATCCACAGGATGAGCCTCCGATAATTCGAGTATCATCATATGGATTACTTGTGGGTCCCTTGTGACCAGAAAGACCGGTACCGCCCATCGCCAATTCATCCAATGTTGTTTTCGCTACCAAAATGGCGCCAGCCTTTTTTAACTTATTGATAACTTCTGCATCAAATGTAGGAACATATCCTTGCAGGATATTCGAAGAAGCCGTCGTTTCAATATCCTTTGTCGAGTAATTGTCTTTGGCTACATACGGAATTCCTTTAAAGAATTCATTGGGCTGAACATCATCAATACTTGAAGCCAATTTCAAAGCCTCGTCGAAGTTTGTTGCCTCATACGAATTGTTTTTATCATTCTTTATTCTATCGATACAAGTTTTAACTAATTCAAGCGCCGTAACTTTTTTCTCTACTAACGCTGAATGAATCTCCGCTACTGTTAAATCCAAATAATTCATTATCCTACCACCTTCGGAAGACGAACTTGGTTGCCCAAGCGCGAAGGAACCATCTTCAATTCTTCCTCGACATCAAGAGGAGTTGTTGCAATATCCTCTCGCATTTTTTCTTGAGTTTCATTTATGGGAAAAGTCATCGGCTCCGCCTTATCAATATCCTTAATATTCCCAATAAAAGACATTTGACTCAAAATCGCATCAAATTCACTCATTGTTTCATCTAGTTCAGCATCTGTTAATTTAAACAAAAGATTCTTAGCACTAGTATCAATAACTTTTTTTGTAATCTTAATCATTTTATCTCCTTCTCTACTTCACTGATAATTTTTAACAACTCATCTTCCTCAATAATTCTAACACCTAAAGCCTGCGCTTTGGTAAATTTTGAACCAGGATTAGCGCCGACAATCACTATGTCTGTCGCTTTGGAGACAGATTCGGAAGATACGCCGCCAAAGCCCTCAATTTTTTCTTTCATCTGCTTGCGACCGGAACTCGCCAATGTGCCGGTGAGCACAAACTTCTTTTTCGTAAAGAAATTATTTGGCGCCTCTTGCCTTATTGTTAAACACTGGAAATTCAATCCTTCCTTCCGCAAATCTTCAATCACTTCAATATTTTTATCCTGATGAAAATAATTATAGATTTCACTGGCAGTTTTCTCACCCACATCGTCAACCTTAATCAAATCATCAACCTCGGCATGCATCAAATTATCTAAATTTTGATAATGATGAGCTAATATTTTAGCAGTCTTTATTCCTACGTTGGGAATTCCGAAAGCCGAGATTAATTTTTCCACTGTGTTTTGCTTAGACTTTTCAATATTTGCTATCAATGAATTGACGGATTTTTCACCGAGGCCATCCATAATCATTATTTTTTGTTCATACTCTTTAAGATGATAAATATCGTGGAAATCTTTGATGAGCCCCTCGTTGAATAAATCTTCAACTAAGGCATCCCCAAATAAATCTATATCCATTCCATGATCCGAGACAAAGTAAATCAATTTATTAATATTGCGTGAAGGACAGTGGGGATTCGGACAGCGATGTTGAACATTCGTTGATGATTTAACCAATTTTGTTCCGCAGAAAGGGCAATTGGTAGGAAAAACATAAGGCTTAGCATCAGGTTTGCGACGATTTAAAACAACACCACTGACCTCCGGAATAACATCTCCAGCCTTGTGCAAAACTACATAATCACCAATGCGAATATCTAAATTTTTTATAAAATCTTCATTGTTTAAAGTTGCTCTAGCAATAATTGATCCAGCAACGCGTACCGGCTTAAGATAAGCATTGGGAGTCACGCGCCCAGTTCTTCCGACAGTTATAACAATATCTTCCAATTCCGTTATCACTTCCTCCGGTGGAAATTTATACGCTATTGCCCATTTAGGAGTTTTCATTGTATAACCTAGTGTATCTTGATCGGTCAACGAATTAACTTTGAAAACTAGGCCATCGATATCGTAATTCAAATCGCTTCTTTTCTTCGTATACTGTTCAATATATCCTAATAAATTTTTAAATCCTTTAATGATTTTTCGCTCAGGATTAGTTTGAAATCCCAATTCCGTTAAATAATCTAGCGCATCTGAATGTTTGCTAAATCCTAATTCTTCCGCATTAACAAAATAATACCAATAGGCAGAAAGATGTCTAGAAGCCGCAACCTTTGAATCGAGTTGGCGCACTGATCCAGCAGCGGTATTGCGAGCGTTGGCAAAGAGAGGCTTATTTTCCTTAGTTCTAATTTCATTCAATTTTTGCAATGTTTTTTTGGAAATAAAAACTTCACCGCGAACTTCAATTGTTCGTTTCTCCTTTATGTGAGTCGGAATGGAGGGAATGGTCAAAATGTTATCAGTAACTATTTCACCAACATTCCCATCGCCTCGCGTCGCAGCATATTTTAATTCGCCATTTTCATATACAAGCGTCATCGCTAGTCCATCAATCTTAACTTCCCCCATATACTCAACTTCTTTAATGCCCAAGGTTTTCTTGATGCGCATATCAAAAGCTTCTAATTCACCCTCATTAAAAACATCGCCTAAAGATAACATCATTCGCTGATGAGCCACTTTTTTAAATCCGGAGGAAACCATTCCTCCGACTCGCGTTGTTGGCGATAAACGCGATTTCAAATCCGGACGTTCACTCTCAATTTGCATCAATTCTTCCATCAAACGATCATATTC
>JAQWCB010000050.1 GCA_028707375.1 Bacilli bacterium
CCTTGATAACTATTAATCAACAAAAAGGATATCGTGTTTTGATGTTTGCTAGATCTTCATCGGGAATAAAGAATGATAATATCGATGGCAAATTTGATCCAGTAGCGATTTTTATCATTGAGGATCACATAAGAGAGAATGCGAAAAAGACGATAGAGTGGTTTATAAATAATGATGTTGAAATCAATGTTATCTCTGGTGATTCCCCGGTTACCGTTTCAGAAATCGCGAAAAAATGTGGAGTTCCCAATGCGGATAAGTATGTTTCTCTTGAAGGACTTTCCTTGAGTGAAGTTGACAGCATTGCAAATAAATATTCGGTCTTTGGGAGAGTCACCCCCGAACAGAAGGCGCAGTTGATACAATCTTTTAAGAATCAAGAGAAAATAGTGGCAATGACTGGTGATGGTGTAAATGATATTTTGGCAATGAAAAAGTCAGATTGTGCTATTGCTATGGCGAATGGAACAGAGTCGACCAAAGCTGTTGCTCACGCGGTGTTGTTGGATTCGAATTTTGCTTCGATGCCATCTATTGTGGGCGAAGGAAGAAGAGTTATCAATAATATCCAACTATCGGCCTCATTATTTTTGATGAAGACAGTATTTACAATTCTATTGTCGATTACTGTTTTGCTTTTAAATGTTTTTGGAATCGACATGACTTATCCCTTTTCGCCGAGCAATTTGATGATCATGGAGATATTTATCATAGGCTTGCCCGCCGCGGTTTTAGCTTTACAACCCAATCTAAACCGCGTTAAAGGCGGATTTATGACTAATGTTTTGCTCAAGAGTCTACCCGGTGCTTTTTGTCTATTCATCGTGGTTATGGTTTGCTATATTTTAGGAACAACTGGATTCTTTGGAATTAGCATTGAATATGATACTATCTCTTATTTAACCGTATCGACCTTGGTTATGTATTTTTCAGCTCTTACCGTTTTATACGATGTCTGTTTGCCTTTTAATGTGTTTAGAACTTTTGTCTTTATTATTTCTGTTATCTTGACTATCGTTTTCACTGTTTTCACTCCTCGCGTATTAACCGGGCTTGATGTGTATTCAATGAACAAGATTCAGTGGTTAGTATTTTTAGTCTTAGGATTTGTCTCACCTACCATTCTTGTTATTGTTGCGAATGTTATACGATTATTTAGAAAAGCGTACGTTACACAAAATAAAGATAAAAATAAAGATTTAACAGAAGAGTATAACAATTTTCACAAATAAAAAACACAAGCATCATACTTGTGTATTTAACAACTAATGGTGAGCCATGAGGGACTCGAACCCACGGCCCGCTGATTAAGAGTCAGCTGCTCTACCAACTGAGCTAATGGCCCATTGTTGCTTGATTATAATAATATAAATCTTTAGTTAATTCAAGGAGTAAATATTTTATTTCACAAAAAAACTAGAGAAGAAAGTTATCTCTAGTTATATATCTATCTATAGTGGCAATTCAGCAATTAAATGTGAAAAGCTTTCCATTGCCTCAGCTTCGTCAGCCCCATCGAATTTAATATCAAATTCCATACCCGAAGGTATCGATATTGTAAAAACGTTCATTATTGATTTTAGGTCTGCTTGTTCCTGAGTATTATTTGGATCCACTACTAAAGTGATGTTTGATTTGTGTTTATTGGCTTCCGCTACCAATTCCGCAGCAAGCCTGGATGTCAAACCATTCACATTATTAACTTTTACATGTAAAGTTTTCATAGTTTTTACCTCCCCCTTATTCTAATTCCAATAAAAAGTAAATGCAACATGTAATTTACCTTCGAAAAAGTACTTACAAATATATATAATACTAACATTTTTCGATAATATAAATCTATCAATTAAAGCAATATTAAAGAAAAAGTTAACAATAACTAGATATTTTCTAAGATAATAATATTATTTGCTGGGCAATGGATGGTTTTTATTCAAAATACCAATTTGCCTTTTTAACTCGCGAAGAACATTTTCATCATCTTTATTTCTCAAGGCTTGGTTAATTATTTCTCCAACGCGCTCAAAGTCCTGTTCCTTATAGCCACGCGTGGTCATAGCGGGGGTGCCTAAGCGAATTCCTGAGCAATATTTCGGTCTCTCTTTATCGCCAGGAATGGAATTCTTATTACAGGTAATATTTATTTTCTCAAGGATTTGTTGAGCTTCTAATCCCGTTATTCCCAACGAATTTTTAACATCGGCTAAAAGAAGGTGATTATCAGTTCCGCCCGAAATTATTTTTATGCCTAAACTCGCTAATTTCTGGGCGAGAGCTTTGGCATTTTTCACAACTTGATATTGATATTCAATAAAACTTGGTTGTAAGGCCTCTTTAAAACATACGGCTTTGGCTGCAATGACATGCTCGAGTGGTCCTCCTTGAGTTTCAGGGAATACACAGCGATTTATTCGATTGCCAAGTTCAAGATTGTTTGACAAAATGAGTCCTCCACGCGGGCCTCGAAGGGTCTTGTGAGTTGTGGAAGTAACAACATCTGCAATCGGCACAGGATTTTGGTGAAGACCTGCAGCGACTAATCCGGCAATGTGAGCCATATCCACCATCAGATATGCTCCAACTTCATCGGCAATATCTCTAAATTTAGTGAAATCAATTTCACGTGGATAAGCTGAAGCTCCAGCAATTATTAGATTGGGACGAACAATCAATGCTATCTCTCGAACTTTTTCATAATCGATAAGTCCGGTTTTTTCGTCGACATCATAGGTAAATGATTGATAATCTTTACCAGAAAAAGATAGGGTATAGCCGTGAGTTAAATGTCCACCGCTGTTGAGAGACATTCCAAGTATTTTGTCTTTGGGCTTGATTAAAGAACGAATGGCAGCCATATTGGCTTGAGATCCTGAATGCGGTTGAACATTCGCATATTTGGCGTGAAATAATTTTTTGACTCTTTCAATGGCCAAATTTTCAGCGATATCAACATAAGTGCATCCACCATAATATCTTTTGCCAGGATATCCTTCAGCGTATTTATTTGTCATCAATGATCCTTGCGCTTCGCGCACAGCCTCAGATACAAAGTTTTCCGAGGCAATCAATTCTACATTGTCTTGTTGCCTCTGGGTTTCGTTTTTAATTGCTTCATATATTTCTGGATCTTCTTTTTTTAAACTTTCATTATCAATCATTATAAATCCTCGCTTTTATCTTTAAATAAAGTATATCATTTATGTTTATCATAAATGACAATATAGCATTAAAATTAATTTGATCAAACACGATTTGTTCTAGAAATAAAAGCATTTATATATTTGTATACTGAGCACTAAGTAAATATAATAATTAATAATTGTGATTTAATACTTAATTATTAATTTCAGTTATGTAATAGCAATAAATATTCTATTTGATATAATCAAGGGAGGAGAAGAAAAAATGATAAAAGTATTTGTGAATGAATGTAATAGTGATTGTATAATCTCCAATGTCTATGTTCTTGGGAAAAAAGGCTATTCTTGCATCGTAGTTGATATGGGGAAAGCATCAGCGGAGATTGTAGAATATATAAAAAGCCATCATACAAAGGTGGAGGCGCTGTTATTGACCCACGGACACTATGATCACATCAGTGGAATCAATGAATTCTTACATGAATTTCCTAATACTCCTATTTATATTTCACGCGAAGATGAAATTTGTCTTTCTGACCCGAATTTTAATGGATCGAATAGACACAAACAAAGAATATCTTTTGATCTTAAGCCCATACTCGTTGATGATGGCAATGAACTTGAGTTTAAATGTGCGCGAGTAAAGGTTATTCACACTCCATTTCACACTCGCGGTAGCACATGCTATTTTGTGAAAGAGGACAACGCTCTTTTTACTGGTGATTCTCTTTTTAAGGGGAGTATTGGAAGATCTGATTTTGCTAATTCTCAACCCGAAAAAACTACGGATTCTTTAAAAAAATTGCTGTCGTTAAATGACTATACGGTGTGCTATCCTGGACATGGACCAGTCACCAAATTGAAAGATGAAAAGAGAAATAATCCCTTTTTGCAAAGATTGGTAAAGTAATTTATGGAAAAAATAGAGAAAAAAGACTTAAATACTGACGATAATACAATAGCAAAGAAAAAGCGATGGAAGGATCGAATCGTTGACTTTTTGAAAGGTGGAGCAATTGGTATTGCTTGTTTGATTCCCGGGGTTTCTGGGGGAACAATTGCTGTTCTTTTTAAAATCTATGAGAAAATTATTACGGCGGTAAATGGTATTTTTAAACATTTTGGCAAGTCTATTCTAACTTTGCTTCCTATCGTGTTAGGAATATTAGTCGCGATTGTGGCTTTGACCAACCCTATAAAGATGGCTTTTGAAAAAGTACCTTTTCCTTTAATATGTTTGTTTACGGGTTTGATTATCGGAGGAATGCCAGAACTTTTCCCCTACGTTAAGAAAAAAATCACCATGTCAGGTGCTATATCTTTTATTTTGGCTCTGGCTGTTATTGTTGGACTTTGCTTTGTTCCCAATATTGCTAATGTTGATGTGAGCTCTATGAATTTCGCTTCAGTTGTCTTTGTCTTTATTATGGGAGTTATTGCGGCTAGTGCCCTAGTTGTTCCGGGAATATCTGGCTCAATGATGATGCTGGTTTTTGGTTTTTATTATCCTTTGCTTTCAACGGTGAGTGATTTGATGAAATTCAATGATAAATTCGCCTCTTCTTTGATAATTCTTTTAATCTTTGTTGTTGGTGTCATCGTCGGCTTCTTATTGATATCAAAACTTATGGGATATCTATTGAAAAAATTTGAATATCAGACATATATGGGCATCATTGGTTTTATTATCGGTTCACTTTTTGCCCTCTTTTACCAGTTTTCACCGAACTCAATTTCTCCTTTAGAAATATTTACCGATGTACTTCCCCAAGGGGGACACATAGCTTTGGCGATTTGTTTATTTGTGGTTGGTTTGTTTGGCTCACTTGCAGTTATCTATTTTTCACGGAAAAAGTTGAAAAGTAAATTAGAGGAAGTTAAAAGTAGCAATGCGACTCGATAAATTCTTGGCTGATGCTAATTTGGGCACACGGAAACATGTTAAAACACTGATTCGCAGCAGACATGTAAATATAAATAATTCTTGTGTTACTCTTTCTGATTACAACTTGAATCCGGAATTAGACAAAGTCGAAGTTGATGGTAAATTAATAAAATATCGCAAGGAGATTTTTATTTTACTAAATAAACCCAAGGGATACATTTGTTCGAATATTGATGAGCTATATCCTAGTGTCCTAAATTTGATTGATCAACAATACGCCAAAAGAGTAAAAATTGTCGGTCGACTTGATGTCGATACCACAGGCGTTTTACTTCTTACCGATCAGGGAAAAATAAATAATAGTCTCGTTCATCCTCGCCTTAAGATTGAAAAGGAATATGAGGCCGTTTTGAATCATCCTCTTCCTAAAAATATTATTCCGCAGTTAACGGAAGAAATTGATATTGGTAAAGATGAAAAAGTTAAACCGCGGAAAGTATATTTAATAAATGACAATACTTGTCGTATAATAATTGCAGAGGGAAAATATCACGAAGTTAAAAGAATTTTCCGACATTTTGATTTGGAAGTAATGGAGTTGAGGCGAATCAGATTAGCTTTCTTGAATGTCGATGATTTGCAGATAGGCGAATCACGATTGCTGTCAGATGTTGAGATTGAGAAAATCAAGGCAATTACCGGCAACGATTGAATCATTGGATAATGAAAAAGCAAGGAGGAACAATTATGTATTATGAGAGGGATAATTGTCTAGTTAATATTTCAAATTCCATATTGAAACATTTTGGAATTGATACGCTCCACGCTAGCCATGATAAATTAGATTCAATATTGGCAAAAAACCGGGATAAAAAGATATGCCTGTGTCTATTTGATGGTATGGGTAAATATATTGAAGAGCTTCATGCGGAATATATTCCGCACATTTTGGAACATAATAAATTTACGATAACCAGTGTCTTTCCTCCGACGACCGTGGCAGCTACGACCTCATTATTAAGCGCTTTGTTTCCGTGCGAAACTGGGTGGTTAGGATGGACGCAGCGAGTCGCTACTTGTCCTCATCCAGTTATTATGTTTTCTTCCAAGGATGATGTCACGCAAGCGGATGTTAAACCTCATACATATGAGACATATAAATATGTAAGTATTATTGATCGTCTTCAACAGAAAAATATTACTGCTGAGGAAATAAAGTCTTTCGAGTTGAAAGAAAAATCAATGAAAGGATTTTTCAATGTCGTTAATGGCAAGCTCCACTCCAATGATTTTTTATATGTTTATAACACTGAACCTGATACGAGTCTACATCAATATGGAACTAAATCAAAAAAGATTTCGAAGATTGTCCACCAGATTGATACATATATGGAAAAAATAGCGAAGGAAAATCCCCACACTTTGTTTATCGTGTTAGCGGATCATGGACATATCGATACTAAATATTTTTTGCTAGATGAACACGATGATCTATTGGATTGTCTGTCGGATAAAATGAATTTTTTAGAGCCTCGGGCGGCGGTCTTTTTTGTTAAACCTGACCGAAGGAAGTCTTTTGTAGAAATATTTAACAAATATTATGGTAAATATTTTCGTTTGTATTCTCGCGCCGATGTTGAACGTTTGAAAATATTTGGCGAGGGAAAGCCGAATGTCGATTTTGAATCTTTTATAGGGGACTTCTTAGCGGTATCTCATTCAGAATACGCTATTG
>JAQWCB010000051.1 GCA_028707375.1 Bacilli bacterium
TATAATTAATGATATGATTATAGGCAATGAAAGGATGTAGTATGACCGAATTATTATTAAAAATTTTTGTTAAAGACTACAAAAATGTCAAGGACTCCAATGTTCGAACCAAATATGGCACGCTTGGATCCATTTTTGGTGTCATTACTAATCTAGCTATTTTCATCGCTAAAATTATTATTGGACTATTGTCGGGAAGCATTTCAATTCTCGCCGATGCTGTTAATAACCTAGGAGATATCGGAACTTCAGCCATTACTCTTTTTGGATATAAGATATCTTCCAAACCTGCTGATCGTGACCACCCATATGGCCATCATCGGGTCGAATATATCATTTCTTTAATCATCGCAGTTATCATTTTATCCTTGGGAATAAATATTATTGTTCAGGGTGTAAGTTCTATTATGAATCCTGCTGAAAAATACGATTCCTTCCCGTGGGTGACAGTCGTAATTCTAGCCATAACAATTCTTATTAAACTAGCGCAGTCTTTGCTATATAGTTCTTTGGGTAAACGAATAAATTCTATGCCGCTCAGGGCCACTTCCATCGATTCGCGCAACGACGTTATCGCTACACTTTTTGTTATTGTTGGAATCATCATTTCTTACTTTACTGGATTTACTCAAATCGATGGCATCTTGGCTATCGTCGTCGCCTTGTTTATTATGTATTCGGGATTTGATATTCTTAAACAAGCCGCTAATATGCTCATTGGTGAAACACCAGAAAATGAAATGGTTCAAAAGTTCATTGACCTATTGGAAGCCAATCCTGAGGTTTTAGGTGTGCACGACATTAAAATGCATTGCTATGGTCCAAACGCCACCTTTGCTTCGGCTCACGTTGAAGTAGATGGAGCTAAAGATATTTTTCTCTTGCACGACACGATTGATAATTTGGAAAATGAATGCTTGAAAGTTCTTCGAATCAATACTGTTCTACATATGGATCCTATCAAGGTTCACGATCCTGAAACCGACCGTTGCAAAAAGATTATCCGCGCGGCTTTAGAGGAAATCAATCCCAAGTTGACTTTCCACGATTTCCGCATTGTTTCAGGACCCACTCACATCAATGCTGTTTTTGATATTGTTGTTCCTCACGATGAAACAAAGAAAAAAAAGGAAATACTTTCCCAGTTAAGAAAAATTGTTGCTCAAAAAGATTCGCGGATTCACATAGTAGTAACCTGCGATGATGAATACACTTATATCGGCAACAAATCGGATGATTAACAATATATTATTATCTACTTTTAGTACAATATTCTTGACTTTTTCCTAATCAATTTACTTTAAACACGATTATATATATAATTTAAACGTTGAGTACCGATTACTCAAAAGCAAAAGGTGAAAATTATGGAAATTAAAAAAAGAAAACTTACAGATCAGGAACTGGCGCGTCGAGCTAAATTACCTCGATATGAAGAATTAGGAGTGAATCCTTTTGGGCATCGCTTTGAACGGAACGCTTTTTCTAGCAGTCTGAAAGCCAAATATAAAGATGTTCCAGAAGAACAACTTGCCGAATGCCAAGACACTTTTATTTTGGCGGGTCGTATTAAATTTATTCGTAAAATGGGTAAGGCTTCATTCTTCAATATTCAAGATCGCGAGGGCATGTTTCAATGCTATATTCGCATCGACAACGTTGGTGAAGATAATTACAAGGTCTTTAAACTTTCTGATTTAGGCGATATCGTTGGAGTCGAGGGAACTTTGATGAAGACTCGTACCGGAGAATTAACTCTCCGCGTTAGCAAATTCACCCACTTGACCAAAGCCTTAAAACCCCTGCCTGAAAAATTCCACGGACTAACTGATATTGAAGAGAGATACCGCAAGCGCTATCTCGATTTAATTATGAATGACGAATCGCGAAAGATTGCTTTTATGCGGCCCAAAATCATTCGTGAAATTCAACACTATTTAGATAACCAAGGATTTGTTGAAGTCGAAACAGCAATTTTACAGCCAATTCTTGGTGGAGCCGCTGCTCGTCCTTTTGTCACTCATCACAATGCTCTCGACAAAGATTTTTATTTGCGTATTGCAACTGAACTTTCATTGAAAAAATTGATTGTTGGTGGAATGGAAAGAGTCTACGAGATAGGTCGACAGTTCCGAAACGAAGGAATGGATACAACTCACAATCCCGAATTCACCTCTTTGGAACTATATCAAGCATATGGTGACTTACAATCAATGATGGATCTCACTGAAAATATGTTTAAAGACATCGCTAAAAATGTTGTTGGAAGTAACAAAATAACTTGGCTAGGTCACGAAATTGACTTGGAAACAGAATTTAAAAAAGCATCAATGGTCGATTTAGTTAAAGAAAAAACCGGCATTGATTTTTATAAAGTGACATCAACCGAGGAAGCTATTAAATTAGCTAAGGAGAATGATGTCCCAATTGAATCTCATTTCACCTATGGTCACATTATTAATGCTTTCTTTGAAAAGTATGTTGAAGATTCACTTGTTCAACCCACTTTTGTCTATGGTCATCCCATTGAGATAACTCCTCTGGCCCGCAAAGATGAGAAAGATCCTCGCTTTACTCAGCGATTTGAATTATATATTTGCTGCAAGGAATTCTGCAACGCCTATACCGAATTGAATGATCCTTTAGATCAGCGCGAGCGCTTCGAGGCTCAGGTAAAGGAAAAAGAGCAGGGAAATGAGGAAGCTAATGAGCTTGATGAATCTTTCCTTGACGCACTTGAATATGGTTTACCTCCAACAGGCGGAATCGGATTTGGCATCGACCGAGTCATAATGTTCTTTACAGGAGCGGATTCTATTAGAGATGTCATCTTATTCCCGACAATGAAGGATAAATAAAAATATCGAGTAAAAACATATAAAATTTGATTCATAAATATTTGGAGATATTATCTTTATCTTGTTTTTTAGTTGACCGAAAAATAGTCGTTAATTATCTATCTTTTCGTTTTTTATCGATATCACAAAATTGATTAGACTATTAATATTTTTCCACAAAAAAGCTTTTCGCTTTCTTTCGACGAAGTATTTTGTATAATTAAGTACAATTTAGAGGAGACTTACGACTTATGAATTTTGAAATAATACTATATACCAAAGAAAACAAGGGAAAACTGGTAGCTTTCAAGCAAAATGAACGCGTTGGATATTTAACTTATGCTATTGAGGATAAGACGATTGTTCATATAAATAATCTAAAAATCAAAAAAGGGTATGAGCAAAAGCAAATTGAAAATGAACTCATTGATGCTATCGTTGAATTAGCTAGAAACAATCGAAAACAAATTATTGCAAATAATAATTTTGCTAAACTTCTTTTGGAAATGAATGAATCATACCGCGATGTTTTACAACCTCGAGATATCAATCGAGCGCTTGCCTAATATTTTCGCGATCATCAATCAATTGCTTTTTCAATTGATCGATTGATTTGAATTTTTTCTCGTGTCTGATATACTTCACAAAAAATAACTTTACCTTTTTTCCGTATATATCTGAATAACAATCAAAGATATTGGTTTCAATGATGGGTGATTTTAATTTATTGATTGTGGGATGAACTCCAACATTGGTCATTGACGCATACGTTTTGCCATCAATTTCTATTCTGGTAGCATATACTCCATTCTGTGGTACGACATAGTCATCGATCATTGCAATATTGGCGGTTGGAAATCCTGTTTGGGTCGTTCCGACTTTAAAACCGTGAACAACTTGGCCCTTTATAAAATAATCTCTTCCCAAAAGACGATTAGCTCGCATGATTTCACCATCGACAATATATTTAATAATGGTCGAGGTTGAAATCTTTTTTCCATTGTCTAAAATATAGTTCACTACCTGCACATCAAAGTATTGCTTCAATAGATTAATATCTCCCTTAGCTTTGCGTCCAAAACGAAAATCCTCACCAACATATATTTGATTGATATTTAAGGCTTTCAAATACTTTTGAATAAAATCAACAGGCGACATTTGCATTACTTCGTAAGTAAAGTTAATAACATATAAAAAATCAACATTTAAATCGGTTAAACATTCACGACGATCATCAACGGTTGTAATTAATCCTTCTTTTCTTCGTTTGGTAATCTGTTTTAACGAGCCATCAAAAGTAAGAACGGCCAACTTCGCCTTTGGTGATTTTGCCTGCTGAATCAAAAATTTATGTCCGACATGCAAACCATCAAAAAAGCCTAAACAAAGGTTTATTTTTTCCTTTGACACGTTTTTTTCTAAAATATTTTTATCTAAATCGTATTCGATCATACAAACTCCTTCACTACTTTAAACCACCCTCTGTCAATATTTTTATAGAGAGCGATTGCCTGATTATTCACATCAACTATCAATACTTCACTATCGATTAAATCCAATTTCAAATCCGCACCATTTCGCGCGCGCTTGTCATTTTCTCCTTTAATCTCGACGTGAGTGATATCAGCATAAAACTCAACAATATCAATTAAATCATTCTGAGTAATATTTTCAATCTTTTTTGCTTGCTTGACATTGAATTTTCCAACTCGGGTTCGACGCAATTCAACTAAGGTTCCCAGCTCATTTAGTTTCTGCGCAATGTCTTCACCCAGGGTGCGAATATATGTTCCCTTGGAAACGGTCGCAATGAAGATTAATTCTTGCTTATCTTTATCATATGAAATTAATTCGATACTCTTAATATTAATCTTTCGCTTTTTTCGTTCTACAATTTGATCTTTTCGCGCTAATTTATAAAGAGGAACACCATTAACTTTTAAGGCGGAATACATCGGAGGCAGTTGCAAACTCTCACCAATAAAAGAGGTCAGTATCTTTTTTATCTCGTCTTCCGTATGATTATCCACTTCTTTTTTATCCACTACTTCACCAGTGATATCGGCACTGGTAGTTTTGAAACCGAATTTCAATTTAGCCACATATGTTTTATCGGCACTTTCCAATTCATTTAGAAGTTTAGTTCCCTTGTTGATTCCACAGATAATTAGACCGGTAGCAAAGGGATCCAAGGTTCCGGCATGACCAACTTTCTTTGTATTAAAAATCCTTTTTAATCCCACTTCTTCACGCGTTGTCGATTGACCTTCTTTTTTATCCAATAACACTAATCCATTATATTTCATACGTTTTTACCACAAATATTATATAATTAATAGCGTTAGATATCTATTAATATGAGGAAAAGACATGACTTCTGAGAAAATATTGTTAGCTTGCTTACGCAAGGCTGATTGCAATTTCAATTTAATTCAAGATGGCGACAAAATTCTTGTCGGCCTTTCTGGTGGTAAGGATTCTTATACCCTTATTAAATTATTAAATCGTTACGCTAAGTTTCCGAATAAGCACTTTTCCTTTGTGGCACTCTTTATCGATTTAGGTTTTGGTTCGAATGCTCAGCCTCTTATTGATTTTTGTCATCAAGAACACATTGAATTGATTGTTCAAGAAGCCCACGATGTCGCAAAAATTCTAAATTTGCATCGCAAGAATAATCTTTTGCCGTGTTCTATATGTTCCCGAATGAAGAAAGCTATTATCAATCAAGCCGCTCATCGATGTAAAGCCAATAAAGTGGCGTTTGCTCACCATACTGATGATGCGATTGAAACCTTATTTATGAATATGACATATGGGGGGCGACTTGCTACTTTTGCTCCTAAGATGCATTTAGATAAGGAAGATATTACATTTATTCGCCCTTTGATATATGCTCGCGAACACGATATTGTCGCTTATGCCACGAAAGAAAAATTTCCTATATTGGCTAATCAATGCGGAAATGATAAAAAGACCAAGCGCGAAGAGTTCAAAATATTTTTGCACAAATATTATCAAAAGTATCCGACAGCTAAATCAAATTTCCAGGCTATGTTATTAAATCAAGAAAAAACTCAGCTGTGGTATGATGATTTTGTTTATGCCTTTGATGATGGTTGTTACGTTAAAAAGGTAGTTAATGCCGCAGATATGGTTAGATGTTATTTGATTCGTTCAAAGGTTTTTATTGAGGAGCAAAAGGTTGCTATCAATGAGGAAATTGAATCCGATGATATTTTATATACACATTACCTATTTTTCACCAACGATCAAAAAGCTATCGGAACGATGCGAGTATTGCTTGATGAAAAAGCACATATTGCTCACTTTGGGCGCATCGCTATTCTAAAAAATTATCGCCAGCAAAAATATGGTCAGCGCATGGTCTGGCAAGTTGAAAAACTGCTCTCGCAGAAGTACTCACCGCTAACCGTTCAATTAGCCGCTCAAGTCCAAGCGCTGAATTTTTATCAAAGCCTTGGTTATAAAATCGTTTCGGAAAAATTCTTAGATGCTGGAATCGAACATTGCAAGATGGAAAAATATATTAAATTTCCCATTTTAGATAAAAAGAAAATATACTAAAATTAATATAGGTGATAAAGGTGAAATATTTTGTAAGCTATGGTAGCATTGTCGGAAACAAAGATAATGTCAAGAGAGAAAAGTTGAGACTTCAGGCCTATAATTTAACGATCCATTTTCTGAATCGCGGAAAAGAGACTCAAAACTATATCTATGAGCGTTTTGCTTATCTCAAGGATTATTTTGAGTCATCTGAATTCTGCAAAATATATTTCCTATCGCCTTTTATTATCAATCAATCACAACTGGTTCAAGA
>JAQWCB010000052.1 GCA_028707375.1 Bacilli bacterium
CCTTAGGAATATAAACATAGCGATTATTCATAAATGTCAACATATCGTAGCGATTAGAATAATTGATAGAGGGGTGGCAAATAAAACCCTGAAAGGAGAATTCTTCAGATTCAAAAGAGCAAGGCAAGCATTTTTTAGCAATTTCATTTCCGTATATGCGCGCGATTGTTTCTAATAAGTTTCCTCGACCCGTAGTTGAAACGATTTCTTTACCATCAACAGCAAGATGAAAAGCAATGCTGGGAAAACCGATAGCTAATCTTTCAATCATTTCAATTGATGAAGCAATTTCCGTACGATCAGATTTCAAATATTTAAGTCGAGCGGGAGTATTGAAAAAAAGTTCTTTAATTTCAAAAGTTGTTCCTTTTCTTAAAGAAGCCTCAGATATTTTCATTTCCTTATCGGGCGAAGTTTCGATAATAGTTCCTTCTTTACCATCGGATGTTTGCATTTTAACTTTTGCTACGGCCGCGATGGAAGGTATCGCCTCGCCACGGAATCCCAAAGTAGTAATACGTGCTAAATCGTAAACGGATTTTATCTTGGATGAAGCATGTCTCTTAAATGCCATTGCGGCATCTATTCTGTCCATCCCAATTCCGTCATCCTTAACCGCAATCAAATCCTTGCCCGCGTTAAAAATTTGGATTTCAATATTTTTTGCTTCCGCATCAATAGCATTTTCAACCAATTCTTTGATTACAGAAGATGGCCTCTCAATCACTTCTCCCGCCGCTATCATATTAGCTAATTCAATCGGCATTAACTTTATTTTGGACATATTATTTTACCCTCTTTTTCAAATCGAATAAAAAATTTAACGCCTCAAGTGGTGACATGCTCAATGGATCAATTTGCTTTAACTGATCAATTATCTCTTTGTCTTCATCATTCATGGCAACTGGTAGCTCGACCATTTTGGTCTTCAGTTCGTTAAAATCAATCTTTTTATTTTCAAGTTTAGCCAAAATTGCTTTCGCGCGAATCAATACTTCTTCCGGGAGTCCAGCAAGGCGAGCAACATTTATTCCGTACGATTTATCCATCGGTCCGGGTTCAACTTTATAAAGAAAAGTTATTTCACCCTCTTTTTCCTTGACAGCAACATGAACATTTTCCACAACATTCAAATCACTAACCAATCTAGTGATTTCGTGATAGTGAGTTGAAAAAAGAGTCTTGGCATGAACGTGCTTAACAATGAATTCGATGATGGATTGCGCCAAAGCCATGCCATCGTAAGTCGCAGTTCCTCTACCAATTTCATCAAAAATTAGCAAGGAATTACTCGTCGCATTGCGCAGAGCACGATTGGTTTCCGCCATCTCAACCATAAAAGTCGATTCACCTTTAATTAAATCATCCGAAGCCCCAATGCGAGTAAAAATCGCATCAATAACATATAAGTCACATTTCTTAGCTGGAACAAATGATCCCAGTTGCGCCATGATTACTATCAGTGCAAGTTCGCGCATATATGTTGATTTACCGCCCATGTTGGGACCGGTAATAATCATCACCTCTAATTGTGAATCCAAAAGATAGTTATTTGAGACAAATTGTTTCATCGGCATAATTTTTTCTATTGAAGGATGCCGGGCATCGACGATATTAATTCTCTTCTGATCATTGAATGTTGGACGCACATACCCGTTGTCAGCAGCAACACTCGCCAGTGAAACCGCAATATCCAATTTTGCTAAAGCCTCAGACAATTTTTGAATCTGATAGGTATATGTTTTAACCTTGGCTCTAAGCTGTTGGAACAATTCATATTCATATTCCATTCGGGTCTCTTCGGCATGCAAAATTTTATAACCTGCATCCTTCAATTCCTCGGTAATATATCTTTGTCCACTTGTCATCGTTTGTTTAGGAACGTAGCCAAATTCGGGTTTCACTTGCGACACTGCGCTCTTGCTTACCTCAATATAAAAGCCAAAGATTTTGGAATAGCCTATCTTTAATTTCGAAATGCCTGTCCTTTGCTTTTCCTTGGTCTCCAAATCCAGCAACCACTGTTTGCCAGCACTCGCCATCTTTATTATTTCATCTAGCTTTGCGGAATAACCCTTTTTAAATATCCCACCTTCTCGAATAGTTAAAGGACAATCGGGCGATATAGCTTTTTCCAAAAGATTAGTTAACTCTTCAAAGTTACCCAAACCATCCTTAATTAAATCGAAATAGTTATTATTAATTTGATTTAAGCTCTTCTTAATAGATGGCACAATAGCTAGTGAATTCTTCAGTTGAAGCATTTCGCGTCCCGTGCACGAATCAAAACCAACGCGAGCGATTAAACGATCCAAATCATATATTCTGTCCAGTTCATCCGCTAAATCACCGCGTAGTAAAAAGTCATTAACTAAAGTTTCTACCCGCGATAAGCGCAGTTGAATTTCCTTGATATCTGCTGATGGTTCATTAATATAGTTTTTTAAAAGACGAGTTCCCATACTCGTTTTACATTGATTTAACAACCAGTAAAGCGAACCATATACTCCATCGCCATTAAGATTTTTAACCAGTTCTAGATTTACGCGACTGGCGTGATCAATTTTTAGAACTTTTGACATTACGCGATTAACAGCGGGCTTAAAATAATCCAAATCTCGTTTCTGCGTCTCGCGCAAATAGTTCATCAATTTGGAGATAGCCACCATCTGGCGATCATCCTTTATATATTTAAAAAGCGGTTCATATGCAATGCTTGTCGCATCGTTGTTGTAATAAGAGATACATATTTTGGTATTTTCTTTAATTGAGTTTATCAGTCGCGAATCTAACGAGGTAGAAACAATGACTTCGCGAGCATCGTAATTCACTAATTGCGAAAGAACATCTTCATAGGTGTGACCAACGTTGAGAACAACAATTTCTCCTGTCGATAAATCAGCAAAGGCTAAAATATACGCAAATTTATAATCAATGAGCGCTGCTAAATAATTATTATCCTGACTCTTAAGTTCTAAATTTGCCCCTGGAGTAATAATTTGAATAACATCGCGCTTGACGAGATTTTTAGTCTTTTTAGGATCTTCCATCTGCTCGACAATAGCAACTTTATACCCTTTGTCAATCAATTTTTGGACATAGCTCAAGTAAGCGTGATGAGGAACTCCACACATCGGAGCCTTTTCTTTCTTGCCAACCGATTTGCCAGTCAAGTATAGTTGTAATTCCTTTGAAGCGATTTTAGCATCATCAAAAAACATTTCGTAAAAATCACCAACGCGATACATAAGAATAACATCGGGATGTTCTTGTTTTATCGCTAGATATTGTTCAATCATCGGAGAAAACTTTTCAGTTTTTTTCTTTGGTTCTTTGCTATTTGCCATACTTATTTGAATTTCACTCTCTCATTTTTGCTCTTTTATTATAACAAATAAAAAAGTATAAAGTTATAAAGAGAACATTTTTTATTGTGGTATTTCACCTCTAAATAGTAATTATTCTATTAACTTTGAATTAAATTGATACTATTGCTCAAAATATTTTTTCTTTATTTCTTGATAAATAGTATGGTTGTGATCTTTATAATCTTTTAGTTCTGTAAAAGTATATTCCTTAAAGCACTTCAAATATAATTCCCGCAGTTCTTTATCGTAATAACTTCGTCCCAATATTTCATCCGCTATAGTAACAATTTTTGAATATGTATCAAATGATTTAATCTCTATAGTCCCGCAAAAATACAAGGATAATAAGGGAGGACGGATAACACGGATAGATTTTTGCATAAATACTTAATGTAAATTGTAATAAGTGATAAACCGTTCAAAATTAATTTCCACTATTCCATCATCAAATTTTGACAATGATGTTATTTCCATTTATGTCTCCTTCTATTTTCGTAAAATCGCCTTGATTCTCAAGAACAGTTATATATACTTTCTTATAAAAATCTTTTCCCTTAATATCTATAACCTTATATACATAATCTCCTAATTGATCGTGGTAAATATATGAATTAACAACAAAAAGTCCATCGATATGTTTAATATAATTCACATCAACTATAACTGTCTCATGATTGATATATTTACCATCATTGTCCACTTTCATCTCGACTGAATATTTACCTATTGTCGAATCAAAATGGAAATCACAGTCAAATAGATTAAAACTAGTCCTCGGATTTCTAATATTGATAGATATATTGCTGTCGCTTTCAATTTTGAATGATGGTAAAAAGTCCAGGTGAACCTTGGTTTCATCCAAATTATTTACAACAATATGATCATCGTAAATCTCGACTATAATCAAATCATAGGGAATTACATATTCGTTAATAACTTGCCCCTTTTTCAATATGTCACCGGTTCTATAGTTATTTAAACTTAAATCAATTGTCGCGGTTGGTATATCAAAATTTCCCATATAAAAAGAGGAGAACAATAATTCATCTTCATATACATAGTCTTCACTGATAAAATCACATAATGGATAAACGTCTTTAAGGTCTTCCGTTTGAACAACGTGTTGATTTGAACCGCCAATATTATTGGAAACGTTGTTAGTCGCAACAAATAACATCGAAGAAGCGATAATAAAAATTACATTAATAAAAACTAAGAACTTTTTCACTTATCTTTCCTCCACTAAAATTGTCGAAATATTTATTCTTGTTCCAAGAATAGATGGAAGCAATACACTTAAATAACTCAGAAAAATGTAAATTATCAAAACTAAAAATGTCGTATTGGAATTAAACATTATAAAGTTTGTAAAATAGATATGGCTCAAGATGAGTTCCACATTGAAAAGCACAACCAAAAAAGTTAAAAAGCCCATTAACGCTCCAATTAAAATGGTATATAGAGATTTTTTAGTAAATAAGAAAACAATGGAATCTCGACTTGCACCGATAGCCCTTCTGATACCAATTTCATTATATCGTTCCTTGATGAGTATTATTTGAACGATGGCTGTACAAATACAAGATATAACAAAAGTTGTGCCAATTGTTATATATGATGACTGAATAATATAATCTTCAGTATGTTGCAATATATCCTGAACTTTATAATATGAAATAAAATTCTGGTTATCATCAAGTTCGTCGAAGGTATAGTTACTGGTATAAATAACCGTTTCAACATTAGGATATGGTGAATCAAATAAGCTTAGATATGTTGTATAGGGGATAAAAATTTGAATTATGTCTTCATTTATATTTCTCTTTATATCTGAATTATCTTCCAAAACACCTTTTAACACAAAATCATGTCCCATCATTCTAATCTTGTCATTAGGTTTATATCCAATTTTTTTCAATTGAGAACTATACATAACCATTGCATTGCTTTGCGATATAATGTCTAAGTCATCAAATGATTCTCCTTCCAATAATTTGCTACTAACTATCGTACTGGAATACGCACTCGGCAAGGGAAAAGTTTCGAAATTCTTTTGACATCCAATCACTTTTACATTTAAATTTTCGTACATGATATTGGTATCTGGATTTTTGGCGCCATAATAAAAGAAATGATAATCAAGATTGGTAAATTTATTATTCATAACGCTTTTATATTCTTTGCTATCCATGCCTCGATAAGCCGAATATCCAATCGGATAGTTAGCATAATCTATATTGTGTACGATGCTTTCAATTCTTGCCGAATTAAATGATACAGAAAGGAAAAAAGTTATAACAAAAGATAAAAATAATAAAAAAGCATAACCTTTCTTCTTTTTGCCATATTCATCCCTCATTTTTTCAAATATTTTCATGAAGTTTCCCTTCTTGCAATTCAAGAATTCTATCACATTTATGTGCAACATTTTTATCGTGAGTAACAATAATGATTATCTTGTCGGCAGAAAGAAACTGCCTCAATATTGAGAGCACTTGGTCAGCGTTTCTAGAATCTAAATTTCCTGTGGGTTCATCGCATATAATAATTTGTGGTTTATTAATTAAAGCTCTCGCCAAAGATACTCTTTGCTTTTCTCCACCGCTTAGATAGTTAACTTTTTCATTAATTATTTGATCCAAGTTTAATTTTTTTATCAAATAATTATAGTATTCTGAATCCAATTTGCGCTTAGAATATGCCAAAGGGGCTTTAATATTATCCTCAACACTAAGATAATCGATTAAATAATATGATTGAAAAACAAAACCAATCTTTTCATTTCTCAAAGCAAAATTATCACACCTTTTATCGATGGTTTCACTGTCGATATTTAACTCTCCTTTAAAGTTGTTGTCAAGAAGGCCAAGAATATTTAATAATGTAGTCTTACCACTTCCTGATTCGCCAAGAATAGCGTAAATATTTCCACTTATAAATTTATAATTTAGATTATCAATAATTGTTCTTTGCCCGAATTTTTTTGATATGCCCTTGGCCTCATATGTTACATTACTCATAAGCATATAGATACATTCCTTTGCGCAAATTGTAATTCGTGCACGAGATGAGAGCATAATCGTCAACAATAGCAAAAGCACTAACGTAAATGGAGGTAATAGTATCTCCTTCTATTACATAGAATAGTTTTGAATATTCTTGGCTATTGTATATACTAGCAGCAACGCATATTTGCGATGCATAGTGTTCTTTGACTATCTCAACAGAACAAATAGAATTATGATTGACAAGAGTGTCGCAATTTGTTGTTACAAAATTGGCCTTAAT
>JAQWCB010000053.1:0-1671 GCA_028707375.1 Bacilli bacterium
TTAACTTTATTGGCAGCGATGGAAACGCCTTCACCTGTCCGGCAAATTATTATTCCACAATCAGCCTGCTTTCGCGATACCAAATCTCCAACGGCAAAAGCAAAGATAGGGTAGTGAGTTGAATCGGCAGAATATGTTCCACAATCAATAATCTCGTATCCCTTTTCGTTTAGTTTGGCGACTAAATACTTTTTCAACTCAAGTCCGCCGTGATCACAACCGATTGCTATTTTTGACATTTTTATTCTCCTTTGAAAATCCTAACTATTTTTTGATAGGCTAATTCTCCTTGGCGAATCAAGGAAATTTTGTTAGGAACGGATAGATCCACGATGGTGGAAGGTAAACCGCCTTGGCAATTTCCAATAACGACAGAGGATACTTCGCCTACAAATTCATTATATACTTCTGTAGAATTTTTCAAAGGTAATTTGCCCGATTTATTGGCAGAAGGAACGAGCAATGGATATGATAATTTATTTAAAAAAGCAAGTAAATCTTTGCTTCCTGGAATACGAATACCGATTTTATTAGAATTCAAAGTCAAAAATTCAGGCAAATTTGGTCTAGGCGACAAAAGCAAAGTGATTGGACCTGGGGTAAAGATGGATAAGACTCTTTTAATATTTTTATCAATAAAGGCATATTTATTTAAATCGACATTTGTTCCGCACATCAAAGTAAAAGGCTTATTCGGCGGACGTCTTTTGACTTTGACTAAATGGTCAAAGGCTTCTTGCGACTTAGATGTTACGGCTAGCCCAAAGACCGTTTCGGTGGGAAAGGCGATAACCATATTTGAGTTTAATTCTTCAATTAATTCCTTTGACTCAAATGTTCTTATTTCTGTTTTCATATATTATCCTACACAATATAATTCTAGCAACATAAAATTCTTATTACAATCATATCTATAGTGGTTTCACGTACAATTTACAAGTGATTTTTCAAAGAAGGAATAAAAATTGTTGGGATAATTATAATGATAATTTTTCTATTATGATAAAATGATTATATATGGGAAACAATATTTCAAATAAAGACATTATTGATTTATTCAAACAGGAATTTCAAAATAGTGACCTTATCAATTTAAATGAGGATGAAAGTCCAAATCTTGAACTTGTTACACCAAGTTACAATACTTTTTTTGATATGCTTTTTTCCAAGAAACAATTTGAGATTAAAACGTATTTTGATCATTCGTTTTCAGCTGATGACAATATGATTGACTTTAATGGTCATAGAATATTGCGTAAAAAGAAGTATGCGAAGGAAAATCTAATAAAATATTTTGATATTAATCAACTGGGTTTTGACAAGGTAGCAACAACGACTATTCCTCTTTATCAAGATGATATTCTAAAAAGATTTGTAAATGCAGATGATGTTTTCCTTTCATTTGGTAATCTATATTATCAATTGAAGAATAGCAAGACAATATCGGTTGCACCTTTAGTCTTTTTTAAGGTGAAAATCATGGAGATAAAAGAAAAGTTTTTTCTTGTTTTGGACTACAATAGTCCACTATATAATTATCCTTTAATTGATTTAATCAAGCGCGAGTATCAAGTGGATATTGGCAATTATGCTGAAGGTTTTGACTACTTAGAATATATTCAAAAAATTTCTGAGCAAATAAAAAAGTTATTTTTTGCGGTAGATGATTCT
>JAQWCB010000053.1:1771-6638 GCA_028707375.1 Bacilli bacterium
GATAACGCTTTCTTAGATTTCATTGATCATGCCGGAAAAATATTGACAGAACCATTTGTCAATCATCCTTTCTATGGATTGAATTCGACGATAACTAAAGACGAATATACAAAAATAATCTCCTTTTTAAAATCGTTTATTAAGGATATTGAGGAATTTAAATCAAATATTGTAAAAGCCCAAATAAAAATGTCGAAGTGGTCTGATTTTGACTCCATTACGGATTACGATAATTCTGATAAGCTCTTATCAATTTTCGCGGATTATGAGGCTTTTCCTTTGGAGTATTTTGATATAGATTTTACCGATAGTCTTTTGGAAAAATTATCTTCACTCAAAGAGTGTTATCGCTTGGAAGCCTCTATGAAACTGTCGATTGATATGGTCTGTCGCCCCGTTGTTTGGACTATGGACTTTGGCAAAATTATTGAGAAAGTTTCAACGACCAGGGGTGAGTTAGAAGAGCGCCGTGAGTTTAAGTCTATTATGAAAATCAATGCTAATCGTCGGAACTTTCGAGCGCTGATGGTCCTATTTAATAAATATTTGATCAATGCTAAAAACAAGGAGAAACTTTTTCCCGCAGTACATAAAATTTTCAAGGGAAATGTTGACAACATTGATGATATACTTGCTATCGAAAAAGCCTATGATTTCATCAAGTCTTACAAGCGCAACATTTTGCTCTATTCTAAATACAATTTTGATAATAAATTTACTCATAAAATATTTCACGACAATCATTTCTTAGATGAGTATAAAAAGAATTATTACCCTTCACTAGTTTTGTCGCGTTCAGTTTTTGAGCATGATTTAGATCAGTATCACAAGTATTTCAACGAAGACAAATATGATTATATTTCAGCATCATTCGACGATATTATTGAACGTTTTAAGTTGAAATTGGTTGCAACAAAAAATGATTTTGAGACATATTTGGACTTTTCTATCAAGGCTGATGAATCTTCAATGCAGTTGAGAGAAGCTCTTGACGATGTGGAAAAGAAAGCAAATAATTTAGTTAATTTCCGCAATAATTACTTTGCAAGTTTGTATAAATATTTATTGACCGATGAGTTTAACAAGAAAAAAGGAGTCAAATTGAGCGAAGAGAATTCGCAGAATACTTTCCAATTCTATCGTTTAGTTAACAATAATCCTAAAGCAGTTAATCTAGATATAGTTAAGGCTTTTTCTTCTATTCGAAAAAATTTGTTGGAACAGCCAAGTTTTAAACAGACAGTGGCGGCCCTCAAAGAGAAATATCACTATAAAAAATTATATTCGGCTCGCGATGCAATAAAAATTTGTGGGGATGATTTTTTCCATCTTTATCCTTTATATACAACTGATGTTAATAAAGTTGATATCCTTGGAAAATATCAATTTGATTTGGCTATTATCTTTTTAGATAATCGCACAAATTTATTGGATATCTACAATTCCATTTCTTTAGGAAAAAGATGCATCATAATTAATCCTGTGACCAATCAATTTAATTATGTTAAAACCCTCGATTTGGACTTGGCAAAAGATTTAGATGCATATAGCTTATATGAAATGTCCTCTCCGATATTTAAAAAGCATTTTGAAGAGGCACTTAAACGCCAGGGTATTAGCCTAATTAAAAATAAAACTATCGCTCCTAATGTAGTCATTCCATATTTTTATGAAAAATATAATCAGAAATATGCTATGCGCTTTGAACCGACATATCGCGAACTTAATACAAGCGATATATACGATGTTCCTTCCTTACTTTATGCCCAATATGGAATTAAAACTATTTTTCAGTATCCCTTGAATTTTATGTTGTATGAAGATTTGAACATTATGGCAATGTACAAAAACGTTAAGGAATACGTGAGCAATGAAGCCAACTTCTTGGATTCTAAAAATGAAGATTTAAGTTATGATCAAAAGAAAAAGTATCGTTATTTTGAGATGCTTACAAAAATTGATGATTCCTTTGACTATTACGATAAACCGCAGGAAACCTCTAACGATATTTCCGAAAATCGATTGACGAGATCAAAAATAAGCGAAAGACCGATTGTCAACATATCTTATTTAGAAATTGCTAATGGTATCATTACATATTTAGAGCATTTTACTTATTTAAATCGAGACGTTCTTCTTGCCCACATTGCCGATGTGGTGGGAACAGATAGTGGTGATATTGATTTTCGCTTACTCTTTGCGAAGGCCGAGAATTATTTGCTGAGCGATCATATTATCTATGCTCAGAATAATCGTTTAGGTTTAATTAGAGAATAAAAAAACTAAGTTTACTGAAGTAAACTTAGTTGTGGCGATTAATTAAAAAATGATATTAATCGAATTTGTGACGTTCTTCCAACTGACCGAGATAGTCGCGTGGATCAAGTTCGTATCTTTTAAATAGACACATAATTAAATCGAAAATATTCCATAATTCACCAAGACCAATGGTCATAGATAAGAGCTTTAATAAAAACAATTTCCAAGCTTTTTTGCCACCGATGTAAAATTTATCTAAGCCTAACCATCCGAAGAATAATAAAGTTAAAAATAGGCCCAAGTTTATATGTTCATCCTGCATATTGCTGTCTCCTTACTTCTTTGTTAATTATAAGGATAAATATGATTGCTTGCAACCTAATTTATTTCGTATAGTTATAATTGTCGGAGTGGTTTATATAAATATTGAAATAGATATCTACTGCTTTTATCAGAACTTTTATTTTTTTGATTATATTGTAAAAAATAGCGCAGTAAAGTATAATTTTACTTACGAGGAGGAAATTAATGGCAACAGATTTACAAGGGCCAAACGAGACTAAAGTTGAGTCAATTTTAAGCCAGATGGCTCCGGAGGATAAAAAGAAATTAGAGGAAGTTTCTAATGAATGTCAAATTATGTTTGACAAGACCAAAAAAACTGCTTTGATTGTTGGTGCGATTATTTTACCTCTATCTTTATTGGGATTATTTAACGATGTTCCAACCTTTGTCTTTATGTTTGTTCTCTCCCTGGCGATTGTAATGACTACTTACGGAGTGGGAAAATCGCGAGCTAATAATTTTTTCAAAGCGAATGTTCCCAACAAGATAGTTAAAACAGTCTTTGGACCCAGCGGTTCTTACCATATGAAAGAGGGATGGACCCGTAACTATATCAGCGGAATTCGTTTGTTTAGAATGGGAAATATATTTCAAACTAGAGATAAAATCAGCGGCACAGTTAATGGAGTTGACTTTACTGTAGCAGATGTTACTAGCGGTCAAAGGACAACTCATACTGATGGAAGAGGTCATTCATACACCACCACCACTTATTATTTTCAAGGAATTGTGGCTCAATATGAGTTTAATTCGAAAAAAGTTCACGGTTCATTAGAGATTCGTGAAAATGAAGGAGGAGCAGGTTATTCGCTAATTTACAATCGTTCAGACAATATAGATTTTGAAGATATTGTCTTCAATCGCGACTTTAATGTTTATTCCAAGGACAAGCTTCAAGCTTTCTACATTATCACTCCTCAATTCATTGAGGCTTTCAAGGAAATTAAGAGAAGGATACCAGGAAGTTTAATTTTCTCCATTCAGGAGGGAAGATTGATTATTGCTATCAACGGAGCACACAATAACTTGAGCTATTCGTCCAAAGCAAAAAGTGCTGATGCGCTGTTGGAATCGCTTATTCGCGAATTACTTCCCTATAAATGGTTTGTTGATATTTTAAACCTTGATGAAGATTTCGGACAAGAAGCTCTGGCTAAGGCGAAAAGTGCCGAACGGAAGGCTCGCAACAAATTAGAGGAAAAAAAGCAGACAGATGACGATACATTTAATTCAATAAAGGAGGAATTATAAATGACACCAGTACAGACAACCATTGTCGTAATTATTGCGATTATTATTTTGTTAGCCATTATTATTATAGGATGGTGGATATCGACCAAAAACACTTTTGTTAGATATCAAGTTTCGATTGAAGATGCTGCTTCAGGCATCGATGTAGCCCTTACTAAAAGATTCGATTTGTTGACCAAGATGTTTGACATCACCAAAGGATATGCTAAGCACGAGAAAGAAACTCTTTCTGAAGTTATCGGTATGCGTACGGGTATTCCTAAAGGACAATCACCAAAGGAACTTTCGGCGCTCAGTTCGAAGTTGGATCAAGTAGCTAAAAGTATCAGTCTTACCGTTGAAAGGTACCCTGAACTTAAGGCCAATACTGTTTTCTTAGAACTGCAGGCTTCATCGCGCGATGCCGAAGAACATTTGCAAGCTGCTAGACGTATGTACAATTCTAATGTCAAAGTATACAATCAAAAATTACTAGTGTTTCCTTCAAGCATTGTAGCTAATCATTATCACTATGAGAAGAGTGATTTCTTTGAAGCAACAGCCGAAGAACGCAAAGACGTTAAGATGAATTTCTAAAAAAAGCAAAGTCTCAGATTCGAAATTTGAGACTTTTTTGATGCACATTTTTTCTCAGAAGCCTTAAAATTGTAAAAAAGTATTATAAATACGTACTTTTTCTATTTTTCTATTTTATTATTTGATTTCTTGTGTTAAAATTCTTTCAAGTAAATGGAGGAAAAACAGATGATTTCCAAGAAATTGGCGATTTTTGTATTAAACAAAGCACTTGCTACTGGTGCCGAATTTGCAGAAATCTATATTCAAGAAAAGAAGGATAAAAGTATTGTTTTATCCAATAAAAAGGTAGATACTTTGGCACAGAAACTTATTTTTGGGGCAGGAATAAGATTGATTAGAGGTTCAAAATGTGTGTATGGATACACTTCGGATTTATCAAAGTCATCCATGATTAAACTCGCAACCAAATTAGCATCATCCTTTGAAGGCGAAA
>JAQWCB010000054.1 GCA_028707375.1 Bacilli bacterium
CTGGCTTCTCAATCAAATTTATTTGTTCACACGCTGTCGCAAAAAGTTGGCTTCCATCCAATTTGTGGAGCTGACTGCCTATCGCCTCGGCCGCCAATTTTAATTTGAGCCCACGCTTAGGCCAAAGGCCATAGAAAAAGAGCGGATCCGGACCTTGTGATCCCAAACGAAATATTTCGGGATATTTGATAACAATTGAATCTTTCCCCTGATGTTTTTCAACAAAGTCATCAGCGAAAAAAGCGTGAGTCAATAGCGAAGGCATAATGGTTCCTCTCTTTTAGTAATTATTTAATCAAATCTCCGTAAACTTCACCAAAGGCGCATGCCGCATTGGATTCATCAGTATCGATGTGCATCGCCAATGAGAATTTATCGGAGACTCTAATGACTGTATCATCGAAAATAGTTGCTCTTCCTTTTCCAGAATCAACCTTAACCTTAACAATATCACCATTTTCGACACCAAATTCCTTGGCATCGAGAGGAGTCATATGAATGTGGCGCTTAGCAACAATAACACCCTCGGTCAATTCGACTTCACCCTTCGGTCCTTTAATTAAGCATGCTGCTGATCCTTTAATATCACCAGATTCTCTCACGGGCGCTTTAATATTCAATTTTCGAGCATCGGTAAGCGATACTTCGACTTGGTTATACTTTCTAGCCGGTCCTAAAATTCTCATATTGAGACTCGGTCCCCACACGCTCGGATCTTTCTTATCGCGACCGAAAACTTCAACGACCGCAGTTGAAGCGTATTGTCCAGGTTGTGACAAATTTTTCTTAACTTCAAATTCATAACCTTTACCAAATAGAATTTCTAAAGTCTCCTCGGTGACATGGACGTGTCGCGCACTTGTTTCAACCAAAATTTTTCTCATCTTTATATATCCTCTTTTCTAAAACATATACACATCTTTAACAAGTATAGACTACCATTATATATTCGTATCTTCAAATAAATTGCTACTCAAAATAAAATAATTTGCTAAAATATATATATGAAAGATACAAATGAATTAAATGTTTTCTTGAAAAGATACAATCTTGATGGATTCAAAAGAACTCTACTAAAAAGTGGAATATCCAATATGAATTACGCACTAGGAAATAAATATGCATTGAAGATTCCTTATGATTCGCGCTTTATTAACTTGAGGTTATATCAAATAGAATTGCAGAGGCTCGCCGCCAAAAATTTTCTTTCCCCAAATGTGTGCTTTTATGATATTGCTCACGGATATCTCGTCACTGAGCTTTTAACTGAATATCACCCCATAAGTGCGATGGATATAAATCTGTCTCAGATCAAAAAAATTGTTATTCTTTTAAAGTCTTATCAAAAATTAGATGTCGGATCAATCGATATTCCTATTTTAAATTATCAGGATATGCTTGATAATTTTCGACTGGACGTAAATCCCCATAAACGAATCTACATTCAAAGTCTTGAGCAATCAAAATATCTAAAAAACAACGATGTTCTTACTCATTTTGATTTAGTCAATAACAATTTGCTATGCGACAGAAATAACAATATCCAGTTGATTGATTTTGAATTTGCCTGCTTCGCTCCCAAGTACTTTGATTTAGTATCTCTTCTTTCAGAGAATAAATTTCCCACCGAGAAGAAAAAGATAATCGTCGATGAATACTTTGGGGCTGACAACGAAGGTCAAAAGGATTTTGAACACTGCCAAGATGAACTGCACGCCATCTTTGATTTGCTTTGGTATCATTGGGCCATGGCTCGCAGCCATATAGACAACAAGCAATATCAAAAAATATATTTGACGATTGCCGAAGATAAAAAGGCTTCCTTGCTAAATTATCTTCACCAACATCAAATTTAACTCAGTTTATCTTCCTCTATAAATTCCACTTTAGCGTAAGCTTTTTTACGAATGATTAAAAAAGCTACCGCCGCCACAATGGCCGCTATCAACCACGAGAGTGGATATGATAGATACAAGTTATAAATCGTGTGATATTGAGGAATTTGAAATATCGTAAACACGTACACAATACGAAAGGCACAAATACCAATTAATGAGACTAACATCGGCAAGATTGAATAGCCCAGCCCTCTTTCGCAAAAACCAATCGTATTCAAAAAAGCAAAAAACATATAACTATAAGTAAAAACTTGCAATTTAGATGATGCTATCTCGATGGCGACAGGATCGCTGGTATAAAAACCAACGATTTGGTTTCTGAGCAAATAAAAAGTTAAGCATACCAAATATGAAGTAACCACTGAATATAGAATGGAAAAGCGAATGGATTTTTTTACATTGTCAACTTTCCGTGCCCCGAAATTTGCCGCGACAAAAGCCATTCCCGCCTGGGAAAATGAATTCATAATGACATACATAAAACTCACGAGATTGCCCGAAATACCATTTCCCGTAACCGCCGATGATCCAAACCCATTAACAGCAGTTTGAATAATAACATTGGATATTGAAAAAAGCGCCCCTTGAATTCCCGAAGGTAAACCAATTCTGATAATCATGATCGTTTCATATTTATGAAATTTTATTTTTTTTAAATTTAGTTTGACAAAACCATCATCCCTAATCAGCGAAATGATGGTAAGCGCAGCAGAAACGGCTTCAGAAATAATAGTAGCTAACGCTACTCCAGCAACGTCCATCTTCAAAACAATGACAAAGAAAATATTTAAAACAATATTTACTACTCCCGAAATAGCTAAAAAATAAAAAGGCTTCTTCGTATCTCCCATTCCTCTTAAAATTGAAGCGCCAAAATTATATATAATTAAAAACGGCGAACCCCAAAAATATATTAAAAGATACTGGATTGATAAGTCGATAACATCGCTAGGAGTATTCATCAAATGCAAAAGAGGACGGGCAAAGACTGTACCAATCACAACCATGATAACACTGCTAACTATCGCCATGGCCATCGCAGAATGAACACCGCGCTCACCGCGTTCGACATCCTTTGCACCATAAGCACGTCCCACGATAACATTTGCTCCAACAGCAAACCCCATAACTAAATTTAAAATAAGACTAATAAGGGGCGTAGTAGCTGAGATAGCCCCGACTGCATTGTCCGAGCCAAAATTCCCACAGATAATTAAATCAGCAGCCGTGTAAAGTAATTGGAGAATTCCGGAAAAAATCAAAGGGAGCGAATAGAGAAAAATTTTGGTAAAAAGATTACCATTTGTCATATCCATTTCACCCTTTGCTATCATGTTTTTCCTCCATTAGTCAACGTTGATTATATATCATTTGTCAAAAGTATCAATACATTTGCCCTAAAAGCCCAAATATTAGTTTTAAATCGATATATGCTATTCATTTTTCGTACTAGGCATATAAAAAAGAGGCCTTTAAGAAACAAAATAAATCTTTCGTTTCTTCACAAACCTCTTTGAATCTAATGATGAATTAGAGAAATCAATTATTTTGCAGCATCTGCAAAAATTTTCAAACCTTTGTCAGTCAACGGATGCTTAATCATCGCTTTTAAAACCTTAGTGGGTATTGTTGCAATATCCGAGCCAGCTAGAGCACTAATTTCTACGTGATGAAGAGAGCGAATAGAGGCAGCGATAATCTCAGTGGCATAGCCATAGTTATCGCGCAAAATAACAATATCGTTGATCAATTTTTCAGAATCGAATCCAGCATCATCCATTCTGCCAAGAAAAGGCGAAACAAATGAGGCACCAGCTTCCATCGCCAGTTGTGCTTGACTGACTGAGAAGCACAAGGTAACGTTAGTTTTAATTCCTTCTTTGGACAGCACCGAAACAGCTTTGATACCTTCCCAAGTCATAGGAATTTTAACCACGATATTCTTATGTATCTTGGCTAATTCACGAGCCTGAGCAATCATCTCTTCCGCTGAAGCCTCTTTGACCTCAGCCGAAATTGGTCCATCGACCAATTTGACAATTTCTTGAATAACATCTTCTAGCTTTCGACCTTCGCGCGCTATTAAGGAAGGATTAGTAGTTACTCCTTTAATAATTCCATAACTAGCCATCTCGCGAATATCTTCAATGTTTGCAGTATCGATAAATAATTTCATTTTTTTCTCCTTTCGATAAGTTGTATATTACTTGTTGACATATTTAATTTTAAAGGCATCTATACACTTTTGAATAATCTTAATCGCCTCGTGTCGGGACTCGATAGAAGTAACCGAAGTAGGTTTATTCTCAAGAACCTTATACGTTTCAAAAAAGTATTTGATTTCCTCAAGAATATGAGTGGGAAGTTCGGAAATGGTCTCAAACGAATTGTAAAATGGGTCTTCTTGACAGATAGCAATAATCTTCTCATCAATATCTCCCTGATCAATCATTTTTAATACCCCGATGGGGCGTGAATGAACCTCGGTTAAAGGTAAAATAGGTTCAGAGGCAAGCAATAAAACATCTAGGGGATCGCCATCATCAGCATACGTACAAGGAATAAAGCCGTAGTTTCCTGGATAGTGAGTAGCAGTGTGCAAAATTCTATCTAAGCGAAGGGCACCCGTTTGCTTATCCAATTCGTACTTATTTTTCGAACCTTTCGTAATTTCAATAATCGTCACAAAATCATCTTTCTTAATCAATTTGGGATCAAATTCTGTAAATAAATTCATCCTATTCTCCTCGTTTAATAAGCAGCGAATTTCCTGTCATTTCCTCAGGCTTTTTCTCCCCTAAAAGTTGAAGGATGGTCGGAGCAATATCACATAGCGCCCCACCTTCGCGTATCTTAAAAGATTTATCATTGATAGCAAATGGAACAGGAGAAGTCGTATGTTTAGTCATCGGATTGCCATCGTTATCGATACATTTATCAGCGTTGCCGTGATCAGCCGTGAGCAGAAGGGTACCGCCATTTTTATCTAAGTATTTAAGAATCTTACCAACGCACATATCCACTGTCTCTACAGCTTTAATTACCGCGGGCATGACTGCCGTATGACCAACCATATCACAATTAGCAAAATTTAATATTACTACATCTAAATCATTTTTATCCAATTCTTTAATTAAAGCGTCTAAAATCAAAGGAGCTGACATCTCAGGCTTCAAATCATAGGTTGCTACCTTCGGAGAAGGGATGAGAACTCTACGGCAATTCTTAAATTCAGGATTGGTTATTCCATCATAATTAATACCGCCATCAAAGAAAAAAGTAACGTGAGCGTATTTTTCTGTCTCGGCAATTCTCAATTGACGATAGCCACGATCCGCTAAAACTTGACCGAGTCCATTTTTGATAACAGGAAGAGAAAAAGCAATATCTCCCTTAACGGAATCAGCATATCTCATCGTACAGACGAATGTAATGTTCTTCAATTTCACTTCTGGGGTAAAAGCTTTCCACATATCAGACCCATCATCATTTTTTAATGGATGAGAATAATAGTCAGGATTGGTTATCAGTGTTGACATCTGAATCGCGCGATCCGGACGGAAATTCATAAAGATAACCGAATCTCCATCATTTATCTTACCATCAACATTGCGATCGTAAGCTGGCAATACAAATTCGTCAGAAGGTGATTCATTCTCTTTTTCTAAACGTTCGTATTCATCTTTTATATATTTGTGATAGTCGAGGAAAGAATTTCCCTGTCGTTCAATCATCACATTGTAGGCTTTTTCAACTCGGGTCATGTTCTTATCGCGATCCATTCCCCAGTATCGTCCACCGATAGTAGCAATATGACCAATACCTTCATCTTCCATAAGTTTTTGAATTTGATCAAGATATTTACAAGACGTGCGCGGACCAACATCTCTTCCATCTAAAAAAGCGTGATAACAAAGTTGATCAGGACCGATCCCTCTCATCTTTGCCATCTTAATAATAGCAAAAATATGTTCCATCTGAGCGTGAACGCCGCCATCGGAAGTCAAAGCCATAACATGAAGCTTGCCTCCATTTTTAATAACGTTGTTCATTGCCTTTATATATTTTTCATTGGTGTAAAATTCACCATCATCAATAGCTTTACTTATAAGGGTCAACGATTGAAAGACTGTTCGACCAGCCCCCATATTCAAATGACCAACTTCCGAATTGCCCATCTGCCCTTTCGGAAGACCGACCGCTAAACCCGAAGCCTCAATGTGCCCAGTGGGATAGTTGGCAAAAAATTCATCTAAATTAGGTTTATTCGCTTGATTGACGGCATTGCCAAGATTTTCTTTCCTCAGTCCGTAGCCATCCATAATACATAAAATAATTGGTTTTCTTTTAATAGGAGTATCTTTCATTATTATTTCCTCACTTCCCAATACAATTATATCACAGCCATTTTTCTATCGTTTAAAAAACAATGGCTGTAACTTTTTTCTCACGGCGTAAAAAAAGGAAGAATTTAGTGAAAATCGAAAATAAATAAACGTTATAACGCATCGCAGCTCGATTATATTTCTGATATTTCTTATCTGATTCTAAATGATAATTGCGATATTTCTGGGCGTCTTTCTCGCTGATATACTTTCCAAAGTGCTTATCCTCATAATGTATCCG
>JAQWCB010000055.1 GCA_028707375.1 Bacilli bacterium
TAACTTCTTGTGCAATTTAGTGATTTCAGAACGCATCTGCACTCGCAATTTAGCATCGAGATTTGACAATGGTTCATCCATCAAGAATAAATCAACATCGCGAACTATCTCCCGACCCAATGCCACTCGCTGGCGCTGACCGCCAGAGAGATTCTTTGGCTTGCGCTCCAAAAAATCAGTTAAACCTAACATTTTAGCAGCCCTCATAATTCTAATTTCACGTTCAGGTTTAGGAACTTTTTTCATTTTAAGCGGAAATTCCATGTTTTTATAAACGCTCATGTTGGGATAGAGAGCGTACGATTGGAAAACCATAGCCACGTTTCTTTCACCGGGTGAAACATTATTCATTACTTTTCCATCAAAGGTTATCTCTCCTTTGGTGATATCTTCAAGCCCAGCAATCATTCTGAGAGTGGTGGATTTACCGCAGCCTGAGGGACCAACAAAGACAACGAATTCTTTGTCGTCAATCGTTAGATTGAAATCTTTAACAACCTCGATGCCATTTTTGTTATAAATCTTTTTGACGTGTTTTAATTGAATAACCATTTTAGTTTTCTCCTTATCCTTTGACGGATCCTGCGGCTAGGCCACTTACCATGTATTTGCTTAGTAAAAAATATAGAATGACAATGGGAACAGCGATGAAGATGCTACCGGCAGCAAAGCGTGAAAATTGATCGTCTCCCAGACTCATCAATCCGACCGCTACCGTATATAAATCTTTTTGATTGAGTAAAAGCTTAGGTAAAATGTAATCGCTCCAAGGCCAAGTGAAACTGGTCAGAGCCGTGTAAACAATCATGGGTTTAGCAATGGGGAGAGTTATGTGAAGGAAGATTTGAAACTTGTTCGCTCCGTGCATCATGGCTGCTTCATCCATTTCGTAAGGGATGGTATCAAAGAATCCCTTTTGAACCATGTAGCCCAAGGGAGCACTTGCGCTATATATTAAGATTAACCCCCACAGATTATTGATTAAATTAAACTGAGTCATCAAAATATAGATAGCTATCATACTCATGAATGAAGGAAACATCCCAAGAATCAAAGTCACCTTCATCAAGGTTTTGCGCGATTTGAAACGCAATCTCGACATTGTATAGGCTGTTAAAATGGTAAGAAAAGTCCCGATTAGACAACTCATGCTCGCAATGAAAAGCGTATTTAAAAACCATCGAGGATAATTATATATTCCAGTGTCAGTGAATAGATTCTTAAAACTTTCAATTCCATATGCAGTCGGGAAAAAGCCATCGAAAGAATAGATTGATCCGCTCTTGCTGAATGAAGCCAGAATGAGCCAGGTAATGGGAAAAACAAAAATGAAAGTAATGGCGAGAATAATAATATAAACGCAAATAGCATCGATTACCTTCTTGAGATTGAAACGATGCGAAATATGTTTTGAAATCATCTGTAGGTGTCCTCCTTTCGATAAGCTGGCGAGGCGACATATACGGCCAGGGAAATAATCGAAGTTATAATGAAGATGATGAGCGAGATAGCGGCACCAATGGAGTAATAGTTGTTGTCGATCGAAAGGTTGTAAAGCCAGTTAATCAACAGATCTGTATCGCTAGCATTGAAATAGCCATCAAGATATAATCCGCCACGCAGAAAATAGAAGATACCAAAATTATTGAAATTGGAAATAAACTGGCTGATTAGGACAGGAGTGGTAGCAAAGAGGACATATGGTAAAGTTATGTAGGCAAACTGTTTGAAAGGCTTGGCTCCGTGAAGAGAAGCAGCCTCATATAGATCATCACGAATATTTGATAAGATTCCGGTAACTAATAGCATTCCGCTGGGGATAGAAATCCATGCATTGACAAATAAACCGATAACTCGCGCCGTCCACTTGGCATCTATATCGAGAAAGCCAATGGCAGTGCCGCCATTCTGAATAATTAAATCATTTATTGGTCCACCATAGGAAAACATAAATTTAAAACCGAGCAGAGTGATGAATCCTGGAACAGCGTAAGCAATGATAGGGAAAGCGCGCCAAAAGGTTTTTCCTTTTACACATTTTTTGTTGAAGAGCAAAGCTAATCCCATGCTTCCAAAATAATTGAGAGCAGTTGAAAATAAAGCCCAGAGAATGTTCCAGCCAAGAATCTTAAAGAAGGTGTTAGAAATATTTCCAAGGGCGACTAATTTTTGAAAATTAGCCCATCCAACCCATGAAACTAGTTCATTGTTGGCGGCGATGGTTCCACCATAATCGGTGAAGGCGATAAGTATCATAAAAATAATAGGAAGAATATTGAAAATAGAAACACCTATAATTGGAAGAAAAAGTGTCGTGATATGGAATTTGGAATTCAAAAGCTCGTTTATTTCTTCTTTCATGGTCAAGGGTCGGAGGCCTTTTTCAACTCGCCTTTGCGTTGAGTAAGCATCTTTAACATTTGAAATATATATAAGTATATAAAGAATGATAATGATGAAACTTAAAAGGCCTAATATTAGCATAGTGATAGAATTGTCACCTTTTATTCCATTCCACGGATCAGCCTCAACTGTTCCTAAAGTGAATAAACCGATAAAATCTTTTCCGCCTTTAAAAATAAAATAAAGCAATGCACCGATTTGAATAAAAAGATACATAAGTCCCTTGGCGACTTTTTTATAGGCTAGTTGTCCTAACCCCATGCAAGCAAAGGAAAGTGAAGTTTTCCAGTTAGCCTCATTCACAATTTGGCGAAGAGATTCAAATTTCTCCCTCCAGTGATATCCCAATGATTTGAACTTATGTAAAATAATTTCACCCTGTTTCATTTTTTTCTCCATTGACCTTATTGCAAAGTATGAATAGCGCTGTATATTTGCTTATCAACTTTTTTGAGCGCTTCTTTAAGCGAAGTCTCATTCGTGTATTTTTGAGCGGATGCTAAGCGATATGGATCCTTAGCAACATCTTGAAAAAGAGTCGAGAGCGGAGTCCAAATTTGGTCAACCTCACTATTGGATGCCATAACAGAAATATTGCCATCAGCCATATTCTTGTTGATGATCTTACTTAAACCTCCCACATCATTAGCGACATCTTGTCTGGCCGGGGCAATGCCTAAAAGTTCATTTCGACGTTTAATCATTCTGTATTGTGTGGCAAAATTTACAAAGGCTAGACTGGCGTTAGGGTAGTTTGTGTAACTTGAAATTGCATATCCGTGAACTCCTCCCATCATCTTGCATGGAATTAAATTGGAATTTTCATCTTCCAAATTCCCACTTTTTGGTAGTAAAGGAATGTTAGTTACGCCTAAATAGTCATCAATATTGATATCTTTTCCGTATTCGTTATACAGTTCATCAGCGAATAGAGTGTAGACATCAGGAGTTGTCATAGTTGCAAAAAAATGTCCTTGGGCTAATTCACTGTAGGCTGTTAAGGTTATGGAATCATCAATGCACCTTTCATCCATCTTCGAAGCAAGCTGACGAATAACTGATAGTCCTTTATAAGATTCACCAGCACTGAATCCGATATCGTAGGTATCGGTGTTATTTTTACCAAAACAATATCCACCATAACTGAAAAGATATCCCGCGGAGAAATATGGTTCTAAAAAACTTCGCATATATCCCCAGGTATTGGGATTGCCATCGCTATATAGCGTTTTAGAATATTGATACATCTTGCTCCAGCTTTCGAGCATATCAGGTATATTATTAGCATTATTATCCCACTTTGTCATCCAGTCTTTTGGTAGCATATCCTTCCGATAATATAACAGTGAACTTTGAATATTTACTGGAACGCCAAAAGTATACGTCTTGTTCTCGATTGTCTTTTGAAACGCTTGCCAAGAAGAAGCACCGATTTGATCGTAATCATCAATGCTGTCAGTCGGTAAAGGAAGAATATGATTTCCTTCGACATAATTCATTAAAACATTGTTGGCTTGATACAATACATCGGGTCCAAAACCATAGGGACCTTCCTGCTCGAGATTGGTATATTGATCCATATTGGCATCCTCAGCCTTAATATCATATTCGGCATATTCTTTATTGAAGGCATTTAAAAGTTCAGTTAGATATCCTTGCTTGATAGCTGTATCGTTTTCCAAAACGCGAATCGTAGCGCCACGTTCAAGCTCCCCAGTGAATTTGTCTTTCTTGGTCTCGGTATTCTCACTGTTGATACCGATTCCGACAATGATGGAACCTATAAGCAAAAAGTGTCCGATTACAATCAATCCTTTTTTCATTTTTTCACCTTCTCAATTATAAAACTATCAGAATTCAAATAGTTGTTTGAATAGCGATGGGAAACAAGTTTTTCTCCCTCTTCATAAAAATGTATTTTTTGAGCGGTGTTGTTTACCGCCAAGATAATTTTCTCACTTTTTATGTATCTTTCAATTATCAATAATTCGTTGCGCGAAGTGATTTTTATTTCGCCATCAATGATGGCTTCCTCATTACGTATATCAATAATCGCTTTTAATTTCTTAAAATATGGACCGTTCTGATCCAACTTATTCCAATTCATGCATTTGCGATTATCAGGATCATATCCACCAGTAGTTGGAATTTCGATTCCATAATATAATCCTGGAACTCCTTTAAAGGTAAATTGAATGGCAAGAGCAGAAAGAAGCTTGTCGATGCTTTCGTGAACGGCTGAATAAAAGCGGTCAGTGTCGTGGGAATCAAGAAGGTTGAGCATCATCGAATTGACAATCTCGCTGTTTCTTATAAGCAAGGAATTTAGTTTATTCGCTGTTTTTTCCGCATCGGAAGTTTCAAATACAAAATAATCAAGCATAGCTTTAGTGAAAGAATAATTCATGATGGAATCAAATTGATCTCCGCGCAAAAAGGGATAAGAGTCGTGCCAATTTTCTCCAAGAAGTAGGCAATCGGGCTTGATATTTTTAATTTCTCGACGAAAATTTCGCCAAAAATCATGACTTAGTTCATCGGAAACATCGAGTCGCCAGCCATCGATGTCAAATTTCTCAACATAGTATTTACCTATATCAATCAAGAATTTTTGCACTTCACAATTTGAAGTATTGAACTTGGGATGATAATAGCAATTGGCAAAAGTTTCATAGTTGATTTTCTTTTGATCGATTTTGTCACCATGGATGATGAACCAGTTAAAATACTTTGATTTTTTTCCGTTTTTGACTACATCCTGAAATTGACTCAACAGATTTGATGAATGATTGAAAACGCCATCTATCACTATTCTAATTCCTTTTTTATGCGCGGTGTCGACAAGTTTTTGAAAAATAGTTTCATCACCGAACTGGGCATCTATTTTGTAATAATCTTTAATATCGTATTTGTGATTGGAAATGGAAGAAAAAATTGGGGTGAGGTAAATAACATTTATTCCGAGATGCTTTAAGTAATCTAGTTTTTTTATTATTCCAATCAAATCTCCACCGGCAAAACTATTCTGTCTAGGCTTATCGTTCCACTTCATGTTTATGTAATCTTTATTGCTATTTCCCATATTGAAGCGATCAACAAATATTTCATAAAAGATGGCGTTTTTCATCCAACTAACTCGCTTAAAAACATCGATGGAATTTATATAAGGATATTGAAAACAATTGAAGTAAGCTAATTTAAAATCATATTTTTCAACGATTCCATCCTCGCAGAAATAGAATTTTCCATCGGAATTTATCAGTTGAAAGATATAAACAAAACGAACATCGTCCAATTTAATATCCAGCTGATAATATGAGAAGAGTTCATCGGTGTATTTTAATTTCATCGGAAGTTTAATCTGCCGATTTTGATAGGTGTATTTATCGCCATAAATGACATCGATGGAATTAAATGTATCTTCCTTAGAAACACGCAACCGCACCGAAATAACATTATCTTCTAATGGATAACAATAGTTTGAATCGGGTTGATGATATATGGCTTGCTTATTCATATGAAGGCTTTCCTCGTTTCTATTAACTTTTTATCTGGTGGTAGCGCTACAAACGTGTCTATATTATAACTTAAGCGTTTAAGTTATAATAATTATACCATTGTCTAAAAGATAATGTCAACGCTATCAAAGAGATATATTGTGTATTTTACTTATTATCGATAACTGCTATAATAAACAAAATAGATTGGTGATTGAAATGAAAAGAGTAAAGATTAGTGATATTGCGAAGGAAGCTGGAGTCTCTTGTGCTACCGTTTCGTATGTATT
>JAQWCB010000056.1 GCA_028707375.1 Bacilli bacterium
CGAAACAAGCTGCAATTGACAACGGAATCGAATATTTATCAACAGTCCAATCGGTTTACGATTCAATCGACTGGTCAAGCGAATTATCCAATCTAGTTGAGTTTGTTTACGATTTGGCTCGCGTACTAAATTTAAAAACCATCAGTTCGGAAACGATGTCAACATTAACTGATGATATTACTGAAGCTTTAAATGATTCTGGCAAACTTTCAAATATCAAGTCGCTTGTTTGCGGTGGAAGTGTTGTATTTGAGGCTACCGATGACTTATCTGCTGAGACTATCGATAGTTACAGCGGTTTGCTCAATTTTCAAATCACCTCCAAAAAGGTTATTGATATTGGTTCTTTTGCTCAGAGTATGCTATCAAGTTTAGATGGTATATATGATTATATTGATGAAAAAACGCTCGACAGTGTTTGCGAGCAGATTGGTAAGAGTGAAACATTAGCGACGGAAGTTGGATATTTGATTGATATTATTCCTGATGCCCAATCATTGACACAGAACGATCTTGATATAACCGATGAAGCTGATCGCAATCTGATAAAGTCGTTGCTTAACAAAATAGATAAGTCGACGATAATTTCTCAAATCCTTCCGGGTATGCTTAAATCAGTGCTGAGCGATGATCAATTTAGCGATATGCTATTTGGTCTAAGCGCCTCTGATTTCAATTTTGATTGCACTGATGAGGAAGGTAATTCGAGTTTGGTTCCAGAGATGGAAAAAATACTTGATATTGTTGGAATCGCTATCGACATATCTGATTCTATATCTAACTCTTCAGATACATCATCGATGATTAATAGCATCAATGTTGACGATATGGAAACTGTTTTGCAAACGATAGTGTCATCGGATATCATCAATCCTAAGCGCAGTGTTGACGGCTCAAGTAACTTGGTGGACAATACTAATTTCAATACGATGATTACTTCGATTTTTGGAAATGAATCGCTTGCTTCAACCGGTTTGAGCCTTCCTAGCGATTTATCGTCGATTCAGTGGCTAGACACGGAAACCCGCGATGGTGAAATAACTAATCTTTGCAATGTTTTCCGCATGATTCAAAAGCATACTGACTTCTTCACTAGCGACTCACTTGATATTTCTGATTTAAATGGCGACATGATTGCTGAAATATTTGGTGCTGTCGGAAAATCGCAACTGCTTTCGGGAAGTCTATCATCAATATTAAATGACAGTTTAGCCAGTTCTCTTTCTGAATTGGGCGTTTCTATAAATTTCAATTACGTAACCGACTGGGAAGCCGAGGCTTCGGCTTTGGGAGCGGTTGTTGATCGCTTGAACGAAATTGGAGCTGGAACAAATATTGATACGATTGATTGGGTTCAACTCAATCCTAATCAAATCAATGCTATTTTGACTGCCCTAAGTCAAACCGAAATGTTGGGAGTTCAAAAAGATAACAACGGATATTATGTCGATAAATTTGGCGAATTGGCTTATACCTTAATCAATAAGGCTGGACTTACTGATATGGTTGGGAATTCACTTTCTCCTGATAGTTTTTCAACAGTGGAGAACAAATATACGGGCCAACTCAAGTCGAGTTTTGCTTGGACAGAAAATATATCATCAACGACATATAATATTATGGTCGATGGTAATGCTGTTAGCGTGACCGCCAATCTGGATACCTTGGGAGAGATTTCGGCCATTTGCGACATCTTTGAACAAGTAAATATCGTGGGTACCGATGCTATCACTAACGCGACCGCTAGCGGAGCTGATTTAGCAACATTGCTTAAGACAATCAATCAGTCAAGCCTTTTTGCGCCTAGCATTCCCTATATGTTAGATTATGCTATTAGCAACATTGGCGATGTTACTATTAGCGAGGGCAATGTAATCAATTTTGATATCATAAATACTAATTATCTATTGACTGCGACGAAGGAAGAAACCGATGTAGAAATAGACAAGATATGTAATCTTTACGATACCTTTACAGATGAAAGTAAATTGGCAACTCTAACTGGCGATCCGACTCAGTTAGATGAAAATGGCATAATGGCTTTAGAAGATTTATTAAATGCGATGGCTGATTCGAAAATTTTAACTACGGTCAAAAGTGGAGAAGACTATTCTTTCTTTACCGAATTGTTTGGATCTGTTTTGCATTCATCGACCCTTGATCAAATGATTACAGGAGCTGATGCTAGTACAGCCAAAGCAAAAATACTCCCCATGCTTTCGAATATCGACAATTGGACTTTTGATCCTTCATTGACTAGTGTTGAGCGTTCGGCGACCGACAGTTCCGCCATTTTGAATTTTACCGATGCGCTCAAAGTTATTACTCTCAATAATATTGCATTGAGCGATTTAACTAATCCTTCAGCTATCGGGGCTGATAGCATTAGTGCTTTCTTAAAAGCTGTTAATGAATCGCGGATTCTTCATCCGGCAATTTGCACCTTTTTCAACGATATTTTTGATGCGATGAATTTGAGCGATTATTTAACTATTGATGGCATTAATTACCGTACGATAAACACTTATGTTCATCGCGATTACTCTAGTGAATCATTGACTTATTGGGACAATGAAATAGATTCGGTGACAATGCTTTTCCAAAATTTGAAGTCCAGTTTTGCTGGGAACTTATCATTTGACAGCATTGAGTTAGGTAATGGCATCAGCATCTATGATTTTGTTGGTCCAATCGATCAGATGCATTTACTTGATGATTGCAAGGAATATATCCTTTTCAAGATTTTAGATAGCAATGCGGGCGGTGTAAAAATAACTGACTATATTCGAAACTTTGATGCAGAATGTGCTGCTTATGGTAATACTAATGGCGTTGCGTATGCCATTCGTAAACTTTTGATGCCTGAAGGCCACACCCAAGCTTTTTTGGAGGAGCAGTGCAGCATTATTGATCGGATGATCAATAGCTTGACGGATATCGCACAAGTTGACTTTTCCGATGGTTCAAGTTTCGCAAGTACGGTTTTTGATTTGATGATGAATACCTTTGATTTAACCTATGACAATTTGACGATGAAGACCACATATGTTCGCGGTCTTTTAGCTCAGGAACTGGTGTCGGGAATGCTAGCTAAGAATTTGGGGATTGCTGATCCATCCGATGTGGATTTTTTCAAAACATTCTTCTTTGGGGATACAGCATACGACAATGATTATTACTACTTCAATATAATTGAAGCACGCGGGCTGGAAGGCGTGGCTTCGCTTTCCACGGTGGGAAGTTATGGCGATGCTGGTTTCAATGATAATATTGAAAAAGCTTTTACTTTGATGGGAAGGTCGCTCACAAGCACTTCTATCTATACTGTGGAACCTAAGGCCGATACTTACAACGCGCTTTTAAATCAAACAGAACAAAAACTTTCCCTCATTAAATACACGAATGAGGATGAAAGTTCGCGTTTGTACAATTCACGCTTAGCCCTTACTCTTTTCAATTCCTATGCCGATGACGCAATCGTCTTTAATGGCAAAACAATCGCCGAGAGTATCTCAGCGTGGAACAGTTTCATCGACACTCCCGCTGGCACTATGGCTGGATATGATGATGGAGATAAGATTGATTTCAACAATCAATCATTTGAAGAAAGTGGAGCGAAATTTATTGCGGCTTTGAATGCCATGAATGCCTTAGGAATGTAATGGATATTTTAAAAAAGAATATTAAAGCTTGTTGTGAAATAAAGAAAAATCGCTTTGTTACTTATATTTATCAACTTGAAAATGAAAAACAATTCGACGAGTATTTAACTGAAATAAAAAAGGAAAATCCCGGAGCGAAACACATTGTATATGCCTACATTTCGCGAGATTTTAAAATGGGCGCAAGCGAAGACAAGGAACCGATAGATTCAGCACACCGCGTGCTCGATATTTTAAAAGCGCAGAAGGTTGCTGGAATCGCTTGCTTTGTCGTTCGCTATTTCGGTGGGACACTGCTTGGTGCTTCCAATTTGAGTCGCATTTATGTGAACTGTATTTTTGATCACCTTCCACGTGAGGCCTTTGGAAAAAATATACAGATGGTTGTCTTTAAAGCTGAAGTTCTAAATCGCTTATTTAAAACATTTGAGTCGATGTTAATTGAGGATGGAGGCGAAGTTATATCCCAAAAATTTTGTGGCCCTAGAATAGAATTAGAATTTGATTTACCATTAACTAAAACGATTGATATCGATCGATATCCGTTATCGAAAGTAATAAAAACAGATAAAATAATTACGAAAATTATGTGATTTAATTCATTGATTTTGTTATACTACCTTGAAAGTGGGGAACCTGCAATGACCGGAAGTTTTGATCGTTATAACGATTTTAAGAAAAAAGTACTAGCTACCGTGGCTAAAAAGGCTTACGAAGGTAAAATAAATGAAAATACACCTAATGAAATAGCGCGTGAACTTCATCCTTATCAGCGTCCAAAATATCGCTGCTGTGTATATAAGGAGCGAGAAATTACGCGCGAACGATCTTATTTAGCGATGGGCCGTTGCCCTGATGGGTCCAAACCTATCCCTGGTAAATTTATCTATGTTTTGGAGGCGGCTTGTGATGATTGTAATATTCACAAGGTTAGAATTACTGATAATTGTCGCAAGTGCTTGATGAAAGCGTGCGTGCAAGCCTGTAAATTTGGAGCGGTTTACGAAGGTGAAAGCAAGATGCATATCGATTATGATAAATGTCGAGCCTGTACTATGTGTGCTCAGGCCTGTCCATATTCATCTATCTTGGTTTCCGATCGCCCGTGTCATCGCTCGTGCCCAACAGGGGCTTTGAAATACTACGACAATGAAATAGCCTATATTAATTATGAAGACTGCATAAACTGCGGACAGTGCACCGCTAGTTGCCCTTTTGGTGCTATTTCCGATTTGTCCTTTATCGTTCCAATCATCAACAGCATTAACGCCGGCAAGAAGGTAATCGCTCTTGTGGCTCCTGCCATCATTGGACAATTTTCTAAAGCGAGTTTAAAACAAGTGTATTCCGCTTTGATAAAAGTTGGATTCAGCAATGTGATGGAAGTTGCTCAGGCCGCTGATATTACAACTAAATACGAGGCCGAAGAGGCTAAACTTGCTCAAAAGGAGGGACGTCAAATTGCAACTTCGTGCTGTCCCGCTTTCGTTGAGCTAACAAAGAAAAAATATCCTGAAGTCTATAAGAACAATACTTCTGATGTTATGTCGCCGATGGGAATTGCTGCGATGATTGCTCGTCAAAAATATCCTGGTGCAGTGACGGTTTTCATCGGTCCGTGCGTTGCTAAGAAAGCGGAACGACTCTTGAAGAAAAATGTTGATAATCTCGATTATGTTTTAACTTTTACGGAGTTAGCAGCGATGATGAAGGCTAAAAATATCCTTCCTATCGACTGCTCGGAAGATGTCGAAGTTGAGCAGGCTTCAATGTCGGGACGAAATTTCTGCAATTCGGGAGGTGTTGCTAAGTCCCTAAATGATTATTTGGGTGAAATTGGCTCAGATGTTCAACTCACTTTGCATGCGGCTGATGGTGCCCAAGAATGCTTGAAATGCCTCAAGGATTTATCGCGCGGTAAATTAAAAGAAGACGTCTTGGAAGGAATGATGTGCAAAGGCGGATGCATCGCTGGAGTATCATCGCAGGTTCCCAATATTTTTGTTGCGACGGCTCACGCGAAAAAGGAAAATGCTACCACGGCTAGTATTAAGATTACTGACGCGGTTAATGAATATCAAAAAATAAATCCTATTTATCGGAAAGATGAAAATTAGAACGAAATATTGAAAAATATTTTATTCGTAAAAAAGTCAGTTGTATACTGACTTTTTTTAATTTACCTACCCTTCATCTCTCAGGTTAATAAAAAGTGCATTTTACTTGACACAAGTTTTTTTGATATAATTTGTAAGTGTTATCATATGAATAAATGGAGGAATTATTCTTGATGAAAAGTGAGTTAACTGCAAGTGAAAAGGCCAAGTATAATGAGCTTGGAGACTTTATTAAATCTATCAATGGCGACGAACATGATTTGATTGCTGTTTTACATAAGGCGCAAGATATTTTTGGCTATCTTCCAGAAGAAGTTCAACGCTTTATTGCCGATGGGCTAAATATTCCGGTGGTTAGAGTCTATGGCGTTGTAACCTTTTA
>JAQWCB010000057.1 GCA_028707375.1 Bacilli bacterium
CTTCAAATTATACTTCAAGTAGCAAATCGCTGTATCTAGATATATCTGCGACCTCGACTAACAATGAAGAGAAATATGCTTTTTTCAAGAATACGATTGTCATCACTTCGCGCGCTAGTAGCGCTAGCGATGTTTCAACTTCGAGCGTCCTCATCTGTATCGTTAGCACTTTAGCCGGTCTTTTCTTATATATCGTATATGCAATATTCCGCGAATTGACTAATGTCTACTGCATCAGTAAAAAAGAGATTGAGGCTATGACCCACAAAAAGGTATTAGCTGTAATTCCTGATTATTCCGAAGATAATTCTAATAAGATTGTGGCGATGCTTCGTAAGTTCCGCCATCGTTCCAATGAAAAAGTTGGTTTGATAAACGATTTTAATAGTCCGGCTGGCGAAGGCATTCAACAACTTCAAGCAAATATTTCCTTTTATAATTTACACAACGATATTAAGGTGATCGGGGTCACTTCTTCCAATCGCTCGGAAGGAAAATCCACCACGATTTGTAACCTTGCCAACCTATACGCTGAGAAGGGCGTCAAAGTTTGTGTCGTAAATATTGATATAAGAAGACCTTCCATTCACCGGTTATTAAATATTGAAAATAAGGTCGGAATTGTCGAATATGTCCGAGGTGAAGCCGATTTAGATCACATTATTCAACACGTCGGCAAGTTGGATGTAATAAGTAGCGGAACGATCAATCCTTTCCCCACGAAGATTATTGAATCGTGCGAAATGAAAGAATTAATCGGGAAGCTTCGCAACATTTACGATTATATCTTTATTGATACTCCTCCCGTCTTAACCGTTAGCGATACGCTTTTCTCTGTTAGTTTCACTGATGGTTTCCTCATCACCTGCTCACAGAATGAAACGCGCAAAGGTTCTTTAAAGAGTACTATCGATACGTTGGAAAATATGGAAGGCAATATTATTGGTATCGTCATGAACAAGGTCACCGAGTTTTCAAAAGATTATACTGATCATTACAAGTACTACAAATATAATAAGAGCACATATAGTTACACCAACGAAGGAAAAGTTAAGCAGGACTGATGCTTCTCTTTACACAATTAAATCAAACGAGTGATAGAAAGCTATTCGCCTCGAGAAAGAATTGCTATTTCACTCGTTTTTTTGTCTTTCATTTTCTTAATATCATCAACTATACATATTGACAAATCAGCACCTTTGCGCTATATTAATGCTGTGCGTGGCGTAAGCTACATCATCTTAATATCAAGCGATAATTAAGAGTGAGCCAGGGCTCACTTTTCTTTTTTGCTTAGGAGGTTCATTTTTTGGAAATATTGGAAAAAATAAAGGAAATAAGCGCACCTATTGCTCAGAGTTTAGACTTGCAAATCTATAAAATATATTTTGCAAATGAAAGTCAGGGCAAAACGCTTCACATCGAACTCACCAAAGAAGGTGGAGTCGATTTACAAAGCATTACCGAATTCACTCAAATCATTAATCCTAAATTGGATGAATTATCCGAATTAGATTATAAGTACGTACTCGATGTCTCTTCGCCCGGAGCGGAAAGATTTGTCGAAGTGAGCGAATTGCCAAATCTCATCGATCAGTTTGTTGAAATAACGGATAATAAACAAGCCATCTTGGGAACTTTGGTAAATGTAAGTGATGATGCTATCACTATCAAACATTTTGTTAAAGGGAAACCTACAAAAACTAAAATGTTGAGATCCGAGATAAAATCCGTTCAATTAAGAATAAAGTTTTAATATAGCAAATGGAGGAAAAATATTAAAATGGGCAGAAGAAGAAAAGACGACGAAAGAGCTTTTGATGGAAAATTTGATGTCAAGAGTTTTGATAAAGCGCTCGAAGCGATTCAGGAAAAGAATCAGATTCCAGCGGAAGAAACACGCGAGTTATTGCGCCTTTCAATCGATAAGGCCGCACGCGATACTCTTGAACCGATTCAAGATAACGCCGCAGCTTTGCACACCGAGACAGTTATTGATGAAAAATCAGGTGAGATAAGTTTCTATGAATGTAAGGATGTTGTCGACGAAGTTGAAGATGATTTTTATCAAATCGAACTGGCTGATGCACAGAAGATTGATCCTAACTACAAAGTTGGTGATGTCGTTAAATACAAGAAGGATTTAGCCGCGCTCGATTATCAATTTTTCGCTCGTACCATCCAAAATTTCATGCAGAAAGTTAAAGAAGCAACGAAAAAGGCCTTAATCGACCACTACTCTGATCGCGTCGGTGAAATTGTTACCGGAACAGTCGATAAGACTGAATCGGGCTTTGTCACGCTCATGATCAATAAAGTTCAAGCTACTTTGACTCCCAAGAATTCCATTCCCGGTGAACAATTTTTGCCAGGTGATCAAGTTAAGGTATTACTTCAAAGCATTGGCGTCAACGAAACTTCAAGCAACAAGAATGCTCAATTGCTGATCAGTCGTACTGACAATAAATTCCTGGCAAAATTATTCGAAAGTGAAATTCCTGATATCGCTGATCATACAGTTGTAATTAAAGATATCGCACGCGAGCCAGGAAATAGATCGAAAGTAGCAGTAGATTCCAACGATCCAGAAGTTGATCCTACCGGCGCTTGCATCGGATCGGATGGTTCGCGAATCAAGGATATCGTATCTCAGTTATCAAATGAAAAGATCGACGTCATTCGCTACCAAGAGAATCCTTATCTATATATTGCCGAGGCTTTAAAACCTGCAACCGTCGATGGTGTTGTTTTCTTAGATGGTGAAGTCGCTGCACACAAAGCCCCCAAGGCTATTGCCATTGTTAAAAATGAGGAATCAAAGATTGCTATTGGACGTCGGGGCGTCAACGTTCGTTTGGCTTCGCGCCTAACTGGTTACTCTATCGATATTAAGGAACAAGACGATGCGATGAAAAATCATATTTCGTATACGCGCATTGATGATATCAAGCGTAAGGAAGCTTTGTCTCGTTTGGATAGCGATGAAATCTTGGACGAAGATGATTTAGATATTGATAGCAATTCCGCTGCTCTTGAGAGCGCCGTGGTCGAAGCTGATAAGGTCAGTGATATCGAAGCAGAAAATGATATTCCTTCCTACGACAGCGATGATGAAGAGACAGAATTCACTCCTTCAGCCGCCGAGACAACTGAAACAAAAGAAGCAACAACTGATAAAGAGGATGATGCCAATGTCCAAAAACCTGTCGAAGCCAAAGAGAATGACCAAGATGAAGAACACGTCGAAATAACTTCTAAGGCCAAGATTTCCATTTCGGCTCTTGAAGCGCAGATTGAGCGCGATAAGAAGAAAGCTTCAACCGCTAACGATCACCATTCTTCTCATAAGAACAAGACCGATGACAAGAAAAAAGTTGTCAAGATCGATGTCGATAATGCGATGCCGATATACACGGAAGAAGAACTTCGCGATATTGAAGAAGAAGAAAACTCTGATTCTTCTAACTACGATGATTACGATGAATTCGAGGAATATGATTCCGACGATTACTACGAGGATAAATAATAGGAGGCCACTAGTTTATGAAAAAGCCCGTTCTTCGCTTTGACTGTGTCAATAGAATCAAGGTTGATAAATCTTCTCTCTTGCGCATTGTTAAATCTCCGCAGGGGGAAATACTTGTCGATCCCACCGGAAAGATGAATGGGCGTGGCGCCTATCTCACTCCCGATCGAAAGACTTTCATCTTAGCCAAGAAAAATAAGTCACTAGAAAAGACGCTGAAATCATCAATATCCGATGAAGTATATCGCAAGATAGAGAAATATCTACATGAATAATTCAGAGCGTCTAAAGGGAATGATTGGCATCGCTAAGCGCGGTGGATTTGTCACTTATGGTGAAGACATGTTTCATCGACTAAATCGACGTAAACTTCCGTTGATCATCGTAGCTAACGACATCTCGCCCCGAGCTAAAAAAGATTTATCAGCGGCGATTGATGACAAGCAACTCATCATGAGTTATTTAACCAAAAGAGAATTGGGCGAACTGATTGCGGCTCGCCCCGTAAATGCCATCGGAATTAATTCAGCCGGCATTGCCCGTAAAATTATTGAATTACAAAAGGAGGAATAAATATGGGAAAGAAAAAAAACAAAAGTAAGTACAGCAACAAAAGGCCGTCAAGCGGTAAATCTGTCAATCGTTTCTCAGCTTCTTCCGTTCAGAAAGAAAAAGAAAAAAATCGCGTGGAAGGAGGAACCTACGTTTTCCACGGCAATGTTAAAATTGAAGATTTAGCCAAAGACCTTCATCTATCTGCGAACGATATCTTGAAGGAGCTATTCCTGGCTGGGAAGATTGTAAATATCAATACGATTCTTGATGATGAAACTATCGCTGAGATATGTATCAATCACAATTACGATTTCAAACGTGAAGAGATTGTTGCCTCGACAGATTTTGAAAAACAAGTGATTGAAGATGATCCGAAAGATTTGGTCGAGCGCGCACCGATTGTTACCATTATGGGACATGTTGACCACGGTAAGACAACTTTGATCGATTCGATTCGAAATTCTCATATCGTTTCGCGCGAAGCGGGAGCTATTACTCAGGAAATTGGTGCTTATCAAAAAGTTATCAACGGCAAAAAGATTACTTTCCTTGATACTCCTGGACACGAGGCCTTTTCCGCAATGCGCCAGCGCGGAGCCCAGATGACTGATATTGTAGTCTTGATTGTTGCAGCGGATGACGGCGTCATGCCTCAGACGGTCGAAGCAATCGATCACGCTAAGGCGGCGGGAGTGCCTATTATTGTTGCCATTAACAAAATGGATAAACCCGGGGCTAATCCCGAAAAGGTTAAGACCGAATTAATGCGCTACGAACTCACTCCTGAGGAGTGGGGTGGCGATACGATTATGGTACCTATCTCTGCCAAATTCAAAAAGGGAATCAATGAACTCTTAGAGAACATTCTCGTGGTAGCTGAACTCAAGGAGTTAAAAGGAAATCCCAATCGTTTGGCTCAAGGCTCAGTTATTGAGGCGACTATCGACAAGCAAGTTGGTCCTAAGGCTTCACTTTTGATTCAAACTGGCACCTTGCATCTCGGCGATTATCTCGTCGTTGGCAACTCTTACTGTAAAGTTCGTCGAATAACGAACGAATACAATAAGCAATTAAAATCAGCTGGCCCCTCGACTCCAGTTTCCATTATTGGTCTCGCTTCGGTCCCCGCGGCTGGTGATCAATTCAAGGCCTTTGAAACAGAAAAAGAGGCCAAGATGATGGCAAAAGCTCGCCAGTTGAAAGATGTTGAAAAAACGTGCATCAACGAGAACAAGGGAGTAACGATCGAGAATATCTACTCAAAGATTTCTTCTGGTGAAATGGAAGTTATAAATTTAATAATTAAGGCTGACACCGAGGGCTCGGTCCAAGCTTTAAAGGACTCCATTGCGAAAATTGATGTTGAAAATGTCAAGACTCAGGTCATTCACGCATATTCTGGCGATGTAACTGAAGGAGATGTCATTCTTGCTTCCGCCTCTAATGCTATTATCTTAGCCTTTAATGTCAACGCCAATGCTCAAGTTAAAGATAAAGCCAACGAATTGAATGTTGAAATTCGAAGCTACAATATTATTTATAAGCTTCTCGAGGAAATGGAACAGGCGATGAGAGGTAAACTTAAACCAGTATATGAAGATGTTGTCTATGGACACGCCGAAGTGATTGCGCTATTTAAATCGAGTAAGGTTGGAGTCATCGCCGGTTCACGCGTTACTGATGGAGTTATTAAATGCGGATCAAAGGTTAAGGTTTCCCGTGGCGATGAAATTATCTACGAAGGACAAATCGCATCAATCAAGCGCGAAAAGGATGAGGCGCGAATTGTGAAAGAGGGATTTGAATGCGGAGTTGTTCTTGATGGTTTCAGCAAATTTAAACTCGGTGATACTTTAGAATCTTGGGGACAAGAGGAGAAAAAATAATGGCCGATAAGAAACAGCGAATCCAAAACGTTATTGGTAAAAATATTTCTGACATTATTTTTACTATGAAGAATGATGTAACTAACTTGGCCTCGGTCAATGAAGTGGTAGTCAATCACGACAATTCACTAGCCAAGATATATGTAACTCATCTTCAGCCGGAGG
>JAQWCB010000058.1 GCA_028707375.1 Bacilli bacterium
GATTTATTGTAAGTCCCATTTTCTTAGCCACAAAGTTGATGCTTTTCTTCGCTTTCTGGAAAAACTCTTTATTCAAACCGGAATTCTCAACTAATTCCACTATATTTTCTATATGGTCTAAAGAGGTCTTAAGAACCTTTTTATCAACTTTTTCGTTGACACTCTCGTCTTTCTGTGTAATGTTCAACTGTCTCATATCTATTGTTTTTATACAAAGATATGCACAGCGTGCGCCAAATAATAGCACAGGCATAGATTGTCTCTAAAAAAACTGCCCGTATGAGCAGTTTTCTTCATGCAATGAGAGATTAAAGAGCTGGAGCATGCTTTCCTTTGTTTGAACCATCTGGGTGTCGATGACACCAAGCACCCGTTAGCGAGGTTAATGAGGAATAAGAAGTCCCACAGTATTTACAGGTGTATTTGCTCTTTTCACTGCCTTCGTATAACTTGTGTTTCCCTTTATTTGATCCGTTGGGATGTCGATGACACCATGCTCCGGTCAAAGATGTTACACTTGAATACTTTGTTCCACAATATTCACAATAAAAATTTGCCATAACATTTCGATTTTAATGGTTTATATATTTTTGCAAAATTACTTCTTGATTATGCCAAAAGAGAGCATTAGTCTGACCCGATAATTAACGAATTGTGTTTTCTTTCCACTCTTTATCTGATGCAAAACTTGTTAGATCTATGCTATCGCCGGTAAAGCCGTGCTCTCTTGCAAAATCTTCATCTACCCATGCAGTCATATCAAGACCTGATTCATCACAAATTTTATAATATTCACTCTCGGATATTTCTTTGTATAAATATCTCGCTCTTATTTCCATCCATTTTTCAGTATGTGTCATTTGCCGCTATTTATATATCAAATACGATAGGGTTATTTAATAGTCGATAATTTTCATCTACTAATGCTGCATTGGCAAAGGTCGTATATTTAGACTCCTCAATACCATAAGCATCGTGGATATGCCCGAAAAGATGATAACGAGGACGAATCTCTAATATCTTTTGAAGTAAATCAGGGCAACCATAAGAAATATTATTGGCGTTATCCAAAATACCAAGCGGTGGGCGATGCGAAATCAAAATATCTGTTCTCGCCGGAATTTGTGCAATCTTATTGAAATATTGATCACTCACGTCATCAGAAAAGAAAAATGGAATACCCCAAAATTTCAAGCCGTTTATTGTTATGCCACTATTGTAGATGTAAAAACAGTTTTCAGGCAAAAATCGCTGTATTTTTTCTATCCTTTTTCCCTCTAAACAATAATCGTGATTACCGGCAATAAAAATTTTGTATTGATAATCTAACGCTCCAAACCATTCAACAAAATCTACAACTTCCTTGCCAGTACCAGCATAAGAAATATCACCAGAATGGACAATAATATCGGCAGCAGGTAAATTATTTAACTGCCGATGTAGGTTGTGAGTGTCGGAGATATGGAGGAGGCGCATAGGATTAAGAATTACTATGATATATTGCTTTACAAAAATCAACAACAATTTCTATTCTATCCCTATCGTGACTTTCTATTAGCAGAAGTTGGTCACTAATGTTGAATTTCTGTCTCATTACATCATCTAACTGATAATTTTCGGGTAGTTCCATTGCCCATCCTTTTTGTTCGCAATATAAAACGATACCATTTTTAAGAACTAAACCGGAGGTATAACTATATTGTGTATAACAATGTCTTTCTTCACAAATAGTGTCGTCTAATAAATTGCTGGCAACCAACACATAAGGATTTATGTGATAAGCAAGTAAAGGATTAGAGCCAAAGCTTCCAAGTAGTCTTATTTCAAAATCGTTATTCCAAGCAAAATAGTTGGTTCTTGATAGCATTTGAGGATATTTCAAGAAATAATATGCCCAATTACGCTCTGTGAGCGTATCTAAATAATTATCGATTATGTTTTGAAGCTTTTCTTGAGAGGTATTACTGGTGTTATCCGCAATATAAAGATCCAACAATTGCGTAATAACCACATCAGTAACTTTGTCATCTCTTGAAGTTAATATCAGATTCCATTGATCTAATTTCCCAAAGAACCACATTTCTCCAAGTTTACAATTTTTCGTGTAAAAACCATCGTATCCGCAGGCAATCAAAGCACCAATTATCAATGCGTCGTCATTGTTTCTTGACCAAATAGTTCTAACCGCCCCTGAATAGTGAGCCAATTTATCCTTGTTTTTTAATGGATTCAATTTATGAATAAGCCCTCCAAATAGCTTAAATTCTTCTAACTTAAAGAGAGCCTGATTTATTGTTTCATTTTTTAGCGCAACAACATGTGCCTTTTCTATTTCGGTAGCCAATGCATCATCTGCTATATTCGTTTCTTTATTGTCTAGGGTAGAGAGGAGCAGTGTATACACATCCTCATTCTCAATCAACTGAGAAAAAAGCTTCAAATATTTACCCCAATAATTGATACGAACATTGGTATTATATACCACTTCATTTCTTTGACGAGTGGCTTGTAACAAATTCCGTATCACGCGAACATAGTTTTTCAAGCCTTCTGTAGGTTGACTTAGATTGTATTTTAAGGCATAGGAAAAGATGCAATAAAAAAGAATTCGATTTCGATTGTCAAAATCTTTTCCTTCCATCAGACATCTACTAAAAAGGTTGGAGCAGTTGCTTCCATCTATCGGGCGAACTTGATTAGCATATTTATCGTCTATTTTCTCTGTTAAGAATATACCGGAGAAGAAATCAGCGATCCGTTTAACATCCACTTTGCCCTCATTAATACTCAATTGATGCAACCAATTAAGCGTATCAAACAAGAAATCAACATTCTGTTTTTTATAAAAAACAGAAAAATCACTATCAAAGTCTTTCGCCTCTTTATCTAAATTATCTTTGAAATAACAAACCTGAGCGATGAAGACAAAATAGTTCATAAAGCAGCTATCAGTATCGATATCCTTATTTTGTCGTGAGAAATTCCAAAATAAATCCATCCAAATACTATCCACATTAAATGAGAAATAGTTCCCGTAATTTACCTCAATGTTTTCATTTTTAAATTCATATGTGCGTGTTGCTGCAACATAATCCGTATGCTCAGAAGACAACAAGCCCAAAAACTCTGCTTTGAAATTTTCAAACGAAGTTAAGGGTTTCCCTCTTGAATTCATTTTGATATACAGTTCATCAGTCAGTTTGAATTCTTCGGAATGAATGTCAATATAATCAAATGTGATTATATCCTTATTTAGCAAACCGTTCCATGAATTTGTTGTCTCGAAGTGATGTTCTTCAATGGCATCCAACATAGTAATCATGGAGACAACGGTAGGATCGCTGGACCAAGAGGTCATAAACCAAGGAGCATCTATGATCCGCTTACTCAAACAATCATCAGAGCAAAGCAGACCGTTCTCAACCAATTCGTGACAAAAACGCTTGCCCGAATTTCTTGTTTCATACGAAAACTTCTGCAACCAAGTTTTTACGTCATCGACCAGACACTCGTAATCCTGTAGTTCTTTGCTTCCATCTACATTCTCTTCTTCCACTTGTTTGATTTTTCGGGGAGCTAAATACCAATGCAACAACCACAAGGTGGTTAATCGCTGCTGTCCATCGAGAGGAATAAATGCTTTATCGGTATCGTTGATAGAGTCTGAATAACCATAAACAAAATCAAGATTTAGATTTTTATTATTATCTAATGCGTTCTTAATACTAGCCACAAAACCGTTTCTTAATTTACTTTCTTCTTTTCTTCCTTGGGCATAATCTCGTTGTATTTGCGGAATACGGATATGATACTCGTTCATTAATTGATATAGTGTGTATTTCATTTGTCTTCCATTTTAATTCGTGAAATAATTGTAAACCGTTTGGATGCTTTCAAGGTAAGCCTTTCTGTCGTCCTCTCGCCAATAAACATTATCTTTGGGATGCTTGGTATAGGTTTTTAAGAAAACATTCCGAGTACAAAGAGGGATGTAGTGATTTTCCACTTCTCTTTTCTTTATTTTCTCTCTTTTTACATCAAAACTTGAATTATTCAGCTGACTATTGGTGTGTGAATCCAACAAACAAAGATTCGTAATGGAGTGCTTTTCTTTGTCCGTGATTCCACTTTTTTTGTTAAGAAAAATAGTTACCCAACTGGTTAAATCATTAAAATCTTCTTCTTTTATATCAGCAAAAGAACGCATATCTCTTAATTTGTGTACTAGCTCTTGGGCGTCCTCATCCTTGGACAAAGAATCTATGTGATCGTCCAGCCAAGAATTTTGTTTATCCCGATCCTTTATTGTTTCCGAATTTTGCGCATGTATATGTTCTAAGCTCCATTTATTCTTATCCCTATCTTTCTTGAATAATTTAAAGGGGAAATAAGCGTTTTCTTTATCATTCACAAGGGTTGAATAAACATTGTGTATTAAAAGAATCTTATGGATCGCATTTTTATCATCCTCGTAACTCAAGTTTAAAATCGGCTTCTTTATTTTTATGGATTCTGAAATTTCATTTCTTAGATAAGCTTCTAATCGAGATTTTGAGATTTCTTTGGATTTTGAGATTAATGTTTCGATAATTTGCTCTCGTTGCGAACTGTATACAGTAATCAAGAAACCAATATAATGATAAAGCATCCGATTATTATACCACTCTTCGAAATATTCAAAATATTCGACCACCTCATTCCATATTTTTTCAACAGCTTCGATACGAGATAATTCGTTCTCTTCCATTAGTTCGTCCAAATAACGAGAGAAGATTAAGAAAGTAGAGTATTTCTTTGGTTTTTCCTCAAAATATCGCTTTTTCTTTTGCAGTTTATTAGCGATAAGATCAAAGATAAACTCAATATGCGTAGGTTTTTCTGCTGAATTTTCATTCAAGAAAAACCAAAAATCTTCTTGCTGCAAGGCATTTTCTATTTTATCCCATTCGGTGGCCAAATGATGAAGTTTCATCCTATTGTATTTCAATTCAGTTTCCAAATATTTGTCACTTTGCAACAACAAAGCTTTCGTAAGTTCGGCATCGGTAAGCGATATTTTCCCCACATTAAGTCGAATAAACACATCAATAGGGTTTGTGCCTTCGTCAACTATATACTTGATAACTCGAACATTTCTTTTCGCCCTCTTTTTCGAGTCAACTCTCGTTTTACTAAGAAGAATGGAGGTTATGTCACTTTTAGCTTCGGGATGGATATTAAACCATTTTTCAATGTGGTTGTAAGCATTACAAATATGGAAATAATCAATATTGGAATCATCAATTCCTGTGTTGATAAATTCTTTTTGTCGTAGGAAATTCTCGCAATCTTTTCGCGTGGTATAATCCAGAGAGAAAATCGTATAATCAGCAAGCCCTAACGATTGGGGTGTTCCTGCTTTTTCAAGATAAGTCAGTATAATATAAAGCGTGGTAAGTCGTTGCTGCCCATCCAATACATCATAACTTCCATCTTCTTTGTTTTCCATTAAAACAATCGGCTGCAAACAGTAAAAATCGCCGCTATCGTTGGCCTCGCTAAAGGCCCATAAGTCATCCAACAACTCTGTAACTTCCTGATTTTCCCAGCGATAGCCTCGTTGATAAGCGGGAATATTAAACTTAAGTCCCATTAATTCTATTATGGCTGTTGTCATAATCTTTATTGTTTTTTAATCTATAATTCTATATTATTTGTAATGCTATCTTCGCACAAGCTTCCGCATCAGCCAAAGCATGATGATGATTCTCCAATTCATATCCTACATGTGTTGCTACCGTGTGCAGTTGATGATTTTCCAAGTTGGGGAACTCTCTTTTAGCCGTTCGATAGGTGCAATAAAATTCATAATTAGGATATTGCATCTCATATAAATCATGTACAGCTTTCAAACAACCTGCATCAAAAGAGCTATTGTGTGCAACCAACGGCAGATTCCTCAGTTTAGGCTTAATGCCTTCCCATACTTCTGGAAACTCCGGTTCATTTA
>JAQWCB010000059.1 GCA_028707375.1 Bacilli bacterium
TGCATAATCGTAATACTTGATATCAGGAATATCCAAGCGTTTGGCCTGACGTGCAAATAATTTCTCGGTAAGAGGAACAAGATTAAGATATACTTCATCGCGGTAGTTTTTTACATCATCCTCATTGTAATCAAGACGACCCAAACGAAGATAGCCAAGCTTAGTGAAGTCCTTAAAGCCGAGTTTCTTAGCAATGGCATCGCGAACCTCTACCAATTCGCCATACAATTTTCCTAATTTGGCATCGTTGTTAGCAAAGAACTTCCAATAAGCTTCATTCGCTTCTTTGCGCACGGCTCTGTCCTTTGATGAACGATAAGGTCCAATTTTGGTAATAGGCATCTTTTCACCTTGAAATTCGACAGTGGCGGATCCCATGATTTTATCGTATTCAGAGGCTAAAACATTCTCGCGCTGAAGATCGGGAATAATTTCGGGCTTGAAGGTTTTTAAATTAGCCTCCAGTTTGGCGAAGAAATATGAACCGAATTCATTTTCGAGTTCTTGACGGAACTTTGAGTGTAAGACCGCGAGCGTGAACTCCTGACTGTATTGCGAGATAACCGGAATTTGTTGGTCGTATGCTTCAATGATATCGGAATAGAATTTATCGTTAGTATCGACGGTGTGACGAATGCTCGCAATCGAGTAATTCGAATCAATCTCATCCGATGTTTTAAAGCTGGCATAAACAATTTTTATTGCTTCGGCGGCGGAAGAAGCCTCTTGAAGAGCCTTAGTTTGCTCTTTGATTTCGGCGATGATCTGTCCAAAATCAGGCTTGGTGATTTTAATATCAGAAAATTTATTGAATTTCATAAATAATATGTTTCCTTTCTATATATATTTTTTGTCCAAATAGTTAATGAATGGTTCGGCTGAAAATTTTTCGCCGGTAATATCCTCAATCCACGTTTTGGAATCCAAGTAGTTAGCTTTCTTAAAGACATTGTTAGTCATCCATTCGACGATGGGCTTGAAGTTGCCAATGCGGACAAGCTCTCCAACATTGATTTCCTTTTTCATCTTCTCAAAGTACATAGTGTTAAATGCGTTTCCCAAAGCATAGCAAGGGAAATAACCAAAGCCACTGGTCCAGTGAACATCTTGCAATATCCCTTCGGTGTCGTTGCTGGGACGGACACCTAGATATTTTTCATATAAATCATTCCACATTTTAGGTAAATCGTTAACATTGACTTCATCGTCGATGATTTTTTTCTCTAACTCGTAGCGAATTACGATGTGAAGAGTATATGTAAATTCATCAGCTTCGGTTCTTATCAAGGTTGGACTGACATAATTTATTGCTTCATACAGTTCTTCTTCGCTTACATCAGTGAAGATTCCTTGAAATATTTTCTGAAAATGAGGGTAAATATAATGAATAAAATCTCTTGAACGACCGATGACATTTTCAAAAAAGCGGGAGACAGATTCGTGCATTCCCATGCTCATCGAATTTTCGATGTAGTATTCATAACTTTCATGAGGCTGGCACTGACCAAAGATAGCGTGACCACCTTCGTGAATAACAGAAAACATATTAGAAATACAATTGTTCAAAAAGTAATGAGTGGTGATTCGATTGTCATCAACAGCCATCGATTCAGTGAAGGGATGCTCCGTTGTGGAGATGGCGCCTCGCTCAAAATCAAAACCAATCGTTTCTAATAGAAAATGAGAAAATTCTTCCTGTAAATGTATAGGAACTTCGCGCGAAAGAAAATCAATTCTTACCTTCTGACTTTTCTTAGTCACCATAGGAAGTTTAGAGGTGAGATAATTTTTCATACTGGTAAAGAAGGAATCATAATCTCTTTCACTCATTCCCCGCTCGTATAAATCGATGAGGTTGTTATAAGGAATTGCATCCTTGTTGTCAAGTAGACTTATCTTCTTTTTTTCCAATTCAATAATCTTAGCTAAATATGGAGCGAATAGGCTGAAATCACTTTTGGCTTTTGCCTCTAACCAATGGATATACGCTTCACTTTGAACGCGATTTATTTCATCCTGAAATTCTGGCGTAATATTTTTAGTGCGCAGATAATCACGATGAATGGATTTAATCAGTTCTTGTTCCATCGGTTTCAATTCATTTAAATGATTATAGCAATATTCACTGGACTGAAAGAACTTTGGATCCTTAATCAATTTAAAAGCTAAACTAGATAAATAATTGCTTGTCTCTCCTTGATTTTCTCTGGCCTTCGGTGGACATATAGTTGATAGATCGAAAGATATTATTCGATTGGCGTGCAATATAAGTCGAATTTCTCTCAGACTGGAATATAAAAAATCTAGGTTCGTTTGTAATTCTGACATATGTATTTCCTTTCTCTTTTTTCTTGATAGAATAAATATATCACAAAGCGAAGATTATGCCTAAATAATAAACAAGTTTTTTTCCAACTTGTAATGGTTGAATGAGCGATGTTGAAAAAAATAGTAAAAAACATTTGAAAAATTTATACAAATTATTATAATAGACACTATATAAAAATATGTGCACAAATTTATGTGCAAAAAGGCTATTGATATTTTTATTACTTTTGATATAATCAATAAACGTTAAAATTATTTTAACAGTCATTTAAGGAGCTACTAACATATGAAATTAACTGAAGGAAGTTTTGAAATATTGAAAAAACGCTTGGCTAAAGCGATGGATGATGATTCGGAAATTATTGTCGAGATTGAAGAAGCAAGAAAGCAGGGCGATCTCTCGGAGAACGCTGATTATTCAGCTGCTATGGAAAAGAAGAGAAGCAACGATGCCTTAATTCGCGATTTGCGTAAGCAGGTCGAGAGTGCAGAAGTTGTTGGCAATCCCACTGACAATTCTGTTGTGGCCATCAATACTGTGGTCAAAGTACTCAAGATGAAGAACAATATGATTAAGACTTATCAGATAGGTGATTCGATTAACACTGATCCTGATGTCGGTATTATTTCTGAGCATTCGCCACTTGGTCAGGCTTTGTCTGGACACAAGAAGGGCGATGTGGTTAATATTCAATGTCGCGTGCCGTATAACGTTAAAATTCTCGACATTAAAACAATTGAATAGAAGAAACTAAACTATACCTCCGAAAACTATATATATAGTCAAGGAGGTTTTTTATGTATAAGATTATTTTGATCGCCGTTATTGTGACGATAATCGGATTGTTTGTGATGACTAAAATTGATCCTAGTTCCAATTCAAATACTATCAATGGCGAAAGCACAACTTTGGTAGGTGATGACCTTGTTCAAGTCGGAATCACTGGTCAAGTCATTCATCCTGGCGATTATGAAGTCAATCCCTCGCTGACATTAAAAAGTCTAATTGATATGGCTGGTGGGGTGACCGACAATGCTGATCCCAAGTCATATACCCCAACCTTGCTCATCGGGAGCCGGTCATCATTTTATATATCAAAAAAGGCTGACATTCCTGAAACGGTGGTAACCGAGGATATTGCTAAGGTTAACGTTAATACTGCAAGTGAAGAAGATTTAAAAGAAGTTGGCTTCAATAAGGCGCAGGCTGCTGCCGTCATTGCCTATCGCGAAGCTAATGGGGATTTTCAGGCCTTGGAAGATATCATGCTAGTGAGTGGAATAGGTGAAAAAACATATCTAGCTGTCAGAGATAAAATCTGTCTAATGTGAATATTTTTCTTGAATTTATCAGTCTTGCTACAATTTTGATTTTCTTAACTAATGCATATAATCCACTGGCTTTGTTCGTTTTATTTTCTATATTTATTTATGCTTTTTTTAAACGCCGAAAGCTTGCGCCAAAACTATTGTTCACGATTATTCTCGGCATTCTTTTATTTTATATGGTAAAGAAAGATCAAATAGGTTCAATTGCTATCAATGGAATAGTGATAAAAGCTGAAAAAAACTATTTTCTCGTGCGTACTCTTCGCTCAACTTTTTACATCAGTCAAAAGAATAATTCATATGAAATAGGTGATGTTGTAAGTGTCGTCGGTCATAGTTGTCCTTTGACTTTTTCTCACTATCAAGAAAGTTTTGATTTTGAGAAATATCTCAAGTCTTTTGGAGCATATAACGAGATTAAGAATTTCAAAGTATCATCAATTTTTTGCAATCCCATTCGCTTGAGGGAAATAAAAGAAAAATTATTAGAGCCTTATTCAGTTGAAGCACAAACTATAATTGGCTCGATGTTATTTAAAGACGCTGTGTCAAATAGTCAAGCTTATTCAGTGGCAAGCAATCTTGGTATAAATTATTTGCTTTCATCCTCAAATATACATATAAGCTTCCTTTTTTTTATTATATCTAATTTTGCTCAACGAAAAATAAAGGAAAGAAAGGTTAAGAATATATGCTTGTTATGGCTCTCCATCATTCTTATTTTTTCGGAATTCTCGATATCAATTGAGCGTATTTGGTTGATGTATTTTCTATCGCTTATACACTTTTCCAAAGAAGATTACAATTTTAACTATGTTGAGAAACTCAGTCTTGCAGGTTTATTGATTTTGACTATTCACCCTTTCTATGTATTGAATATGGGCTTCTACTATACTTTTCCTACTTTAATTATTTTTTCATTTATAATAAATACTTTTAAGAAGCGAGAAAAATTTAAGAAAGTTAAAATTTGTCTTGTCTTTTTCATCTTACTCTTGCCATATCATATGATGGCTGATCACGCGGTGAATGTTCTATCAGTCTTCTTTCAAATTAGCTGTGCACCAATTTTCAGCGTAATCTATCTTCTCGACAATTTTGTTTTTCTCGGTCGGCTGAGTCAACCCTTTTTGGAAATATTAAATAGTTCCATTTCGCATTTTCTACTCATTTTTTCTGACTTTTCACTTATAGTACCAACGGGATTTTTTTCCTATATTGACACATTCATTTACTTCTTGTTTCTCTTAACGATTGTTTTGTGTCACGAGTTGAATTTCAAACGGGTTAAAAAGACCTTTTCTTTCCTTTTGATTCTCCTACTCTTTTTTACGGTTTTACCCAATTATAAAAATTATTATGAAGTTCATTTTATTGATGTAGGACAGGGCGACTCAACTTTAATAAGGTATCGAAAGAAAAACATACTCATAGATACTGGTGGTTCAATCTATGTTGATTTAGCAAAGAAATGTCTTATCCCTTATTTCCACAAACTGAAGATTAACAGATTGGATGCAGTATTGACAACGCATGAGGATTATGATCATGTTGGTGCCCTTTCCTCCTTGGAAGACAATTTTCCGATTGCAATGATCAATCGTGGAGGAAATGAGCAACGAATGGATTTTGGAGATTTTTATATTGATGATATCAATAAGTTTAAAGATTGGAAAAATGAGGATAGAAATTATACATCAGCAGTCTATTCGTTCAAAATATTTGATACATCTTTTCTAATTATGGGTGATGCACCGATTGAAACCGAGAAGAAATTGTTGCATGAATATCCGAATCTGCGCTGCGATGTATTGAAGGTGGGACACCATGGTTCAGATACTTCATCTTGCTTTGAATTCCTCTATCAAGTCCATCCGCAACTAGCTATCATTTCTTGCGGATATAACAACAAATATGGACACCCGAAGAAGGTGGTGTTGGACAATTTAAATCGCTTAGATATACCTTATATTCGCACGGATGAGACTTCGACATATGTCTACAAGATAAGTGCTTGATAACTATGTATTTAAACTATAAAAACTTTTTTAATACGCTTGCATTTATAAATATTCTATGCTAATCTATCTAAGCGATTAAAAGTGCTCAGTTAGCTCAGTGGTAGAGCTATCGGCTGTTAACCGATCGGTCGTAGGTTCGAGCCCTACACTGAGCGCCATCGTTTAATTGGCCTATTGGAGAAGTGGCTTAACTCACATGCCTTTCACGCATGCATTCATGGGTTCGAATCCCGTATAGGTCACCATT
>JAQWCB010000060.1 GCA_028707375.1 Bacilli bacterium
ATGTTGATTTCGATAAATTTAGTATTGCTTGTGAAGATACATTGATTAAACCTCAGCATTGGGATGACGAGCCATTTGATGTTATTGTTTCTAACCCTCCATATTCTATTAAGTGGGAAGGTGATGACAATCCATTATTGATCAATGATCTAAGATTTTCACCTGCTGGAGTATTGGCGCCCAAGAGTAAAGCGGATTTTGCATTTATTATGCATTCTCTATCTTGGTTATCCACAAATGGCACAGCTTCGATTGTTTGTTTCCCTGGGATAATGTATCGAAGAGGGGCAGAGCAAAAAATTCGTAAATATTTAATTGATAACAACTTTATAGATTGTATTATTCAATTGCCTGATAATTTATTCTTTGGTACGTCTATTGCTACTTGCATTATGGTTTTGAAAAAATCAAAAGCAGATACCAATGTTCTATTTATTGATGCTAGTAAAGAATTCATTAAAGTAACCAATAATAATAAGTTAACGGAACAAAACATTATGAATATTGTTAATGAATTTACTTCCAGAAAAGAAAAAGATTATTATGCTCATTTAGCAACATATAAAGAAATGGTTGAAAATTCATACAATCTTTCTGTTTCCACTTATGTAGAGAAAGAAGACACGAGAGAAAAAATTGATATTAAAGTTCTTAATGAACAACTAAAAGAAATAGTTAGAAAGGAAAATAAACTTAGATCTGAGATTGATAGAATAATTAAGGAAATTGAGGTATAGATATGAATAAATTAGATGAATTAATTAATAGGCTGTGCCCAGATGGAGTGGAATTTAAGGCAATAGGTGTTTTGATTGACAAAGCATATAAATCAATTAATGGTGTGAAACATATAGAAAAAATGGCCAAGGGCTCTATAGTGGCTTTTACATCAGGAAAAAGATCTTTCTATGTAAATGAGTATTTAGTTGATGGTGAATATATTTTTATGAATGATGGGGGTGAAGCAGATATAAAATATCACCGTGGTAAAGCATATTATTCTGATCATGTTTTCACATTTACTTCTAATAAAGTAAATGTGAAATTTTTATACTATTTTCTTGCAAATACTAGTGATTATATAAATGAAAAAATGTTTCGAGGATCGGGAATTAAGAATTTAGTAAAAAAAGATTTTTTGAATTTGCTGGTACCCTTGCCACCGATGGAAATACAATGTGAAATTGTGCGAATTTTGGATAATTTTACAGAACTAACAACAGAACTAACAACAGAACTAACAACACGAAAGCAACAATATGAATATTATAGAGATAGATTGTTGAATTTCAAGAACAAAGTGCTAATAAAGAAACTTGAGGATATTCTTGTAATTAAGAATGGCAAGGACTATAAAGAACTAAATGAAGGCGATGTTCCTGTATATGGTACTGGAGGAATTATGACTTATGTTGATTCTTTTGCCTATGATGGAAAATCTGTTTTGATTCCAAGAAAGGGTTCGCTTGATAAGCTATATTATGTTGAAGGAAAGTTTTGGACTGTAGATACTATTTTTTATACAATAATTAATCAAAGCATTGTAGTTCCTAAATTCATATACTATTTTCTCCAAAATAAACATTTAGAAAAAATGAATATTGCTGGTGGAATACCAAGTCTTACACAAGAAAAATTAAATAAAATTGAATTACCTGTACCGTCTTTGGAAATTCAAAATAGAATAGTTGATGTTTTGGATAACTTTGATACTGTGAGCAATGATTTGAATATTGGTCTTCCAGCAGAAATAAATGCGAGACAAAAACAATATGAATATTATCGAAATAAACTCTTGACATTCGTTGAGAATGGTTTACGCTTAACAGACAGACAGACAGACAGATGATGGATTAATTGCAATTTTACAATATGTATTTGGATACATTTCTTTGCCAATACAAGAACTGTTTGATATAAGAAATGGATATACACCTTCGACCTTGCATAAAGAATATTGGGAAAATGGTACTATACCATGGTTCAGAATGGAGGACATTCGTGAAAAAGGCAGAATACTAAACGATTCAATTCAACATATTAGTAAAAGGGGTGTTAAAGGAAATTTGTTTAAAAAAAATTCCATTATATTTGCAACTTCAGCAACAATTGGGGAACACGCCTTGATAAAAGATGATTTTCTTTGCAATCAAAGATTTACGTGTTTATCAATTAAGCAACAGTATAATGAAGTACTATTACCTAAATATATTTATTATTATGGATTTCTAATTGATGAATGGTGTATTAATAATACTATGAAGTCTAATTTTGCATCAGTTGATATGAATGGCTTTAAGAAATTTAAAATTTCATTTCCCTCATTAAAAGAGCAAGAACGCATAGTGTCACTTCTTGATAAATTTGATGCTTATTGTAATGATCTAACACAAGGGATACCTGCAGAAATAGAAGCGAGAAAAAAGCAATACGAGTATTATAGAGATAAATTATTAACATTTAAAAGACTAGAAAAGTAGGAGGAGTCTATTATGAGCTATTTCAATATCGTAGCAGAGACAAATGAATCGACAGTTGTTACTGAATATAAACCAGTCCCGACTAAATCAAGCGCTTATCAAAGCGAAGCTGATCTTGAAAAAGAGTTCATTAGGCTCCTGGGTGAACAATCATATGTCTACTTACCTATTCACAATGAAAAAGATTTAATTATAAATTTAAGAGAGCAATTAGAAGAATTAAATAGTTTTAAATTTACAGACGGCGAGTGGGATAAATTCTTTAGAGAGAATCTTGCTAATGCCAATAATGGAATAGCGGAGAAAACAAGAATTATCCAGGAAGATTATATTCAAGTATGTAAAAAAGAAGATGGTTCATCTAAAAACATTTATTTATTAGATAAGAAAAACATTCATAATAATAAACTTCAGGTAATCAATCAATATGTTGTGAATGATGGTACTTATGACAATCGTTATGATGTAACAATATTAGTTAATGGCTTACCATTAGTACATGTTGAATTAAAAAGGCGAGGCGTGGCTTTAAAACAGGCCTTTAATCAAATTGATCGTTACCAAAGAGATTCCTTCTGGTCCGAAAATGGTCTGTTTGAATATGTTCAAATCTTTGTTATTTCAAATGGTACAAATACAAAGTATTATTCAAATAGCACAAGATTTAATCACATTAAGGATTCAAATAGTAAAACTCAAAAGCAAAAAACAAGTAATTCTTTTGAATTTACATCTTTTTGGGCTGATGCTAATAATAAAATTATTCCTGATATAATTGATTTTACAAGAACTTTTTTCTCAAAGCATACCTTACTAAATATTCTTACTAAGTATTGTGTATTTACGTCAGAGAATATGCTCTTGGTTATGAGACCATATCAAATTGTTGCAACTGAGAGAATTATTAATCGCATCGAGATAGCAAATAATTACAAAAAATATGGAACCTTGGCTGCTGGGGGCTATATATGGCATACCACTGGATCGGGTAAAACTTTGACTTCATTTAAAACAGCTAGATTAGTTTCAAAAATGGACTGTATTGATAAGGTTCTATTTGTTGTTGATAGAAAAGATTTGGATTATCAGACAATGAGAGAATACGATCGTTTCGAAAAAGGTGCTGCGAATAGCAATAGGTCAACAGCTATTCTGAAAAAACAGTTGGAAGATCCGACCGCCAAAATTATAATTACGACTATTCAGAAATTAGCAACTTTTATTAAGCAAAATAAAAATCACGATATTTATAATGCTCGCGTTGTTATGATATTTGACGAATGTCATCGTTCTCAGTTCGGCGATATGCATATTGATATCATTAGAAATTTTAAAAAATACTATATTTTTGGCTTTACTGGTACTCCGATTTTTGCAGTAAATGCCGTGTCAGGAAATAAACCGACATTAAAAACTACAGCTCAAGCATTTGGTGATCAGCTTCATACATATACTATTGTTGATGCGATTAATGATAAAAATGTTTTACCATTTAGAGTGGATTATATTAAGACTTTTGACAGCGATGAGGATATTGATGATAAGGAAGTATCGGATATTGATAGAGAGAAAGTCTATATGGATCCAAAACGTATTAATTTAGTAGCAAAATATATAATGAATCATTTCAATCAAAAGACATATCGCAACGAAAAAAGTTATTCTCATGGAGTGGTGTCTAATATAAATGATGTGGTTGCAGCAAAAGATAGAAATAAAATCAAGGAAGAAAAGGAAAAACTTAGAGTTAGCGGATTTAATTCTATATTTGCAGTATCTTCTATTGAGATGGCAAAACTATACTATAATGAATTCAAGAAATTGAATAAAGAGGAACCATCGAAGGCACTAAAGGTCGGTATTATTTTTTCTTATGCTGCAAATGAAGAAGAAGAGGAAGGAATCTTAGATGAAGAAAACTCTGAAGACACAATTGATCTTGATCAAAGTTCACGGGATTTTTTAGAAGATGCAATTAAAGATTACAATAAAATGTTCTCTACAAATTATGATACATCGAGCAATAAATTCCAAAACTATTATAAAGACGTTTCTTTGCGAATGAAGAATAAGGAATTAGATATGTTGATTGTCGTCAATATGTTTTTGACTGGATTTGATGCAACCACTTTAAATACTTTATGGGTTGATAAGAATTTAAAGATGCACGGCTTAATTCAAGCTTATTCAAGAACGAATAGAATACTGAATTCAATAAAGACATTTGGAAATATTGTTTGTTTTAGAAATTTGCAACAGCGAACCGATGATGCTATTTCCTTGTTTGGGGATAAGGAGGCTCAGGGAATCGTTTTACTAAAAGGTTTTAATGATTATTACTATGGTTATGAGGATGATAAGGGGAATGAAAAACCAGGATATATTAAAATGATAGATGAATTAGAAAATAAATATCCTTTATCCAACCCTTCAATTATTGGCGAAAAGAATCAAAAAGAGTTTATTATTTTATTCAGCGCGATTCTAAGAATGAAGAATTTATTATCATCTTTTGATGAATTCGCTGGAAAAGAAATTTTGAACGAGAGAGATTTTCAGGACTATTGTGGGCGTTATCTAGATATAAAGGAATCTATGACTAATTCAAGTAGACAAGACTCTGAGATGATTAATGACGATATCGTTTTTGAAATAGAGTTACTGAGACAAGTTGAGATTAATATTGACTACATTCTTATGCTTGTTCAAAAATATCACGATTCCCATTGTAATGATAAAGAATTGCTCATAACAATTCAAAAGGCAGTTGATTCAAGTCCTGAACTTAGAAGCAAGAAGGCTCTTATTGAAAACTTTGTCCAAAATGTAAATGAAATAGATGATGTTGTCAGTGAGTGGCGTGCGTATATTGCTGAGGAAAAAGAGAAAGAATTGATGGATATTATTTCATCTGAGAACTTGAATGAAAAGGAAACAAGATGCTTTATTAAAGATTCTTTTAGAAATGGCGAAATCAAAACCACAGGAACTGATATTGAAAAAATACTGCCTCCTATATCAAGATTTGGCAGCAAGAATAGAGACAGCAAGAAACAAAGAGTTATTGCAAAATTGATGCGATTCTTTGAACGTTTCTTTGGAATAGGTTAAGATAAGCATTATGTGTTTATGGATGAATTTATGAAAGGACTGATTTTTCCCATAATTAACAATTGAAACATATAATTATTTTTCTGAATTAAGAGATGAACATAGTAGACCAACAATATATTTGGATTTAAGCGATTGGACTGTATTTGGTGGAATAGTGTTGCT
>JAQWCB010000061.1 GCA_028707375.1 Bacilli bacterium
ATTTCATTTTATACAATTATAAAGAAGTAGTTAATTTGGAGAGGTGCCAGAGTGGTCGATTGGGGCACCCTGCTAAGGTGTTAATCGGTAAAACGGTTCGAGGGTTCGAATCCCTCCCTCTCCGCCAGATGAACTTTGACAATGAAGGGTTTTAGATAACAAAAAGCCGATTTCAAATAGAAGTCGATTTTTTGTATTATTTTGAATAAGGTGTATAATATAGTCAATGTATTTCAATCAAAGATAATTTTATGTCCACAATCGGAAAGAATATAAAAAAATATGAGAATAAAAAGGAATATTCCAAGATCGTTTATCAAAACTTGTTGATATTTCTTCAGATACAATCGCTAAGCTTGAGTTAGATAATAGCCCAAATCCAACCATTGATACTTTGAAGAAGATAGAGGGCGCTTTAAATGTTAAAATAGAACAATTAATTCAATAAAAATATGTCAAACGAAAAATTAGATAAAAAAAAAGCAATTAAGTCCATAGTGAGAACAGCCGTAGAAGCCTATGCTACAGGATTTAAGGCTAGACATGAGGGGGAAGTTGATAATCCAAATGGCGTTATTAACATGAAAATTCATAATGTATTTATTGCTGCTCTTGGCTCTGATATTCAATACTATTCCGCCCTAGTTCGTTCGCTTGATAGTTCTCTCGGAAATATGCTCGAGGGAATGGCAATAAATATTGCGAAATTATTTTATGAGGTAAGTAAAAGTGTTGAGGGGAATTTATATCCAGAACAAACATCGAAAATCGCCGAACTATTAGAGGGATATAAAAATACCAAAAATCCTTTAGTGCCTCAGCTTGCCCACTACGAAGAAATAAGAAATATTAAACCAAGTCCAAATGCCAAGTTAAAATCCAAAGTTCATGTTAGTGATTATTATCTCGTTGATAAGGAGACAAATACCCATCATTTAATTGAATTAAAGATTGGTGGTGACTTGGATAATAAAAAAGCCAGATCAGAAAAGGAGGCAATTTTCGAGCAATATGCAATTCTTTCTAATTCTTTGGGTAAAAGTGCAAAGATTGTCGCGCATTTTGCCACGGCTTATAACAGATTTGGTGAAGACAAGGAATGGAAACAAGGAAGGGTTTTACAATTTTTCTCAAAAGATGAACTTTTAATCGGTAAAGACTTTTGGAATTTTGTTTGCAAATCAAACGATGGTTATGAATTGGTTTTAAATACTTATAGAGAGAATGCGTACTTAATTACAAAAGCATTAGAATCTATAAAAAAGACTTATTTAGATTAATTATGCAGACTTTAATTAAATGGCCAGGAGGCAAGACAAAAGAATATCCTTACATTAAAGATTTGATTCCGACTTTTGATCGATATGTCGAGCCGTTTTTTGGTGGTGGGGCAATCTTTTTTCAACTTAAACCTAAAAAAGCGATTATTAATGATATTTGTTCAGAACTCACAGATTTTTATTCTTTACTTAAAGAAGGAAAGCAAAGGGAGGTATTCAAAAAAGAGCTTTATGATTATGTAAATAATTGGGAAAAAATTCCAAGATATATTAATGTGTTTGAAAATAAAATTGTAACGCTTTATGCTTTATATAAGCACGATAAAATTTTAAAACCGGAATTATCCAAGCAAGTAAATTCGATTCTCAAAAAAGAGGAAGATCGTTTCAATGGACTTTTTCATAAAGAGTTTTGCCTAGACGAACAAAATCTACTTAAACAGATTACTTCAAATTTAATTTCAAAAATTTCTAGAATCAAAGAAATCGAAAAGCAAAGAGGTAAGCTCCCCGATAGTGATCTGCAAAAAAATATCGAAACAGCATTTAGAAGTGGTTTCTACATGCACTTTCGTGATGTTATGAATTATAACGGTAATAGATTTTCAACTAGTTCTCCTAAAAAGATCGCAAATTATTACTTTATCCGTGAGTTTTGCTACGCCTCAATGTTTCGTTTTAATAGTAATGGTCATTTTAATATTCCTTATGGCGGGATCGCTTACAATAAAAAAGACTTCCGCAGCAAGGTGGATCATATTTTTAGTGAAGAAGTGAAAGATGTTTTTAAAAATACAGTTATTAAGAATCAAGATTTTGAGAAGATTTTTAATGAACATAAATTCACGAAGAAAGATTTTGTTTTTCTTGACCCACCATACGATACAGATTTTAGCGATTATGAAAAAGCATCTTTTGATAAAAAAGACCAAGAACGTTTAGCGAGGTGTCTTTATTCAACGAAAGCTAATTTTATTCTTATAATTAAAAAAACGCCTTTTATTTATGGTTTGTATAAAAATAAAAAAGGAATAAAGATTGATAAGTTTGATAAAACCTATCTTTACAATGTAAAGGGTAGAAATGATAGAGATGTTGAGCATCTCGTTATTTACAATTTTTAATTATGCAAAAATTACTTAGCACAATTATACATGGTGACTGTCTTATCGAAATGAAAAAAATCCCAGATAATTCTGTTGATTTAATTTTTGCTGATCCGCCATATTATTTACAACTCCCTAAAGGAAAAAGACTAAAACGCTCAAATGGAACAGAAATCATCCCCGTTGATAATGATTGGGACAGTTTTGAAAGTTATGATCATTATGATGCTTTTACTCAAGCTTGGATTAGTGAGTGCCAAAGAATTCTAAAACCAACTGGGACTTTCTGGGTTATTGGGATGTATCATAATATTTTTCGCGTCGGGACAATTATGCAAAATCTTGGCATGTGGTTTTTGAATGATGTGATTTGGGTAAAAATCGATGCCTTGCCAAATTTAAACGGTCGCAGATTTACAAATAATCACGAAACATTAATTTGGTCAGTAAAAAATAAGGATTGCAAAAGATATACTTTCAACTATGAATTGATGAAAAAACTGAACGGTGGAAAGCAAATGAAAGATACGGATTGGATTTTTGGTTTATGTAAAGGTAATGAACGACTTAAGGATGAAAACGGAATTAAAGCGCATCCTACACAAAAACCACTCAAATTAATACAGCAAATAGTTTTAGCTGCAAGTAATAAAGGTGATATTGTTTTTGATCCGTTTATGGGAAGCGGAACAACCGCGATTGTTGCTGAAGCACTAGGTCGAAAATGGTTAGGTGTTGAGAGAGATGAAAAATATGTGCAACTTGCAAGAAATAGAGTAAGGGATTTTTCAAAAAAGAAAGTATGAGAGTGAAAAAAATACAATCCATAAACTTTGGAACATTTAGAAATTTTCGATGGAACGGAGTTGTTCCCGAATTTCACGACAAAGTAAATATTTTGTTAGGTTGGAATGGTTCTGGAAAAACAATTATTTCAAGGCTGTTACGATCTTATGAAAAAGGGGTTATTGAAACTGACAGTAGAATTGATGGGGCTATTTTTACGGTCAGATTTGATATTGGTTCGAAAAAACAAAATGAACTCTCTGGTTACGAAAATAAAATTCGGGTTTTTAATGAAGATTATATAAAAGAGATTATTGATCAGACCCATTTGAAATATGTTGTTGCTATCGGTGCAACAGAAGTAGATTTTTCAAAAAAACAGAAGGAATTGGATGATGCTAAAGGTGAATTAAGCAAACTTCCGCAATGCAAAAATGAATATGATGATATCTCTGAAAAAGTCTCAAAACATATTAGAACAATAAGCGGTATAGGTCATATCAAAAAAGATCTTGCGGTTGAAATCAATGGAGTATTTAATTCATATTTCAAATCTTCTTTCGAAAAAAGAGTAAATTGGTTAACAGCGCAAATTGAGCAAGGAAAACAGTTAGAAAATTTTATACAAAGTGAAGAGGAATCGAAAAATCTTCTAGCAACACTTTCAAATTTATCTGAAAAAGAAAGAGGATATAAGATTCTTAAAAAGTGGAATGATTGGATAATTGAAAAGCTTGAAAAAATAAATAGATATTTGAAATTTAGTCCAGTCTACGAAAAATCTGCTAGGTTGAGTGGTTATCCTGATGGAGGAAAGGAGGAAGACTGGATCAGGGGTGGTTTAGACTTACATAAACTCTTGAACGAGAGCGAACAACTTAGTACATGTCTTTTCTGTGGCTCAAAAATTCAAAATAGAGACGAATTACTAAAACACTTTTCTAATGATGTTATAGAATTAAATAACGCCCTAGATGCTATTGGTAAAAGTGCCGAAGATGCTTTAAGAGAAATTATCATCTGCGAAACTTTTTATACTTCAGAAAAGACAACACTGGAAACCTTTTTCACATCGTTACAAGAAAGAATAAAATCTAAAAAAGAGAATAAAATTAAAGAAGTTGATTCATGTGCATTTGATAATCTTTTCATTGACGAAGAAGTCTTTGAGGTTGATAAAACTGCATGGACTGTTGAGATCCATTATGTTGCGACCGAATATATAAAATATCTTGATAAAAAGAAAGTTTATGAGGATTGCTTAAAAAGTCGAGTAGATAAAAATAATAAAATTAAAAAAATCGAACAAGAATTGAAAGAACTCAAAAAGAAAGCAAAAAATGTTCAAATTCCTGCTGATAGAATAAATAAATTATTAGCATCAACTTTTCCATATAAAAAAATTGAGCTTGATGATTCGACTGAGGAAATTGGGTATGTTTTGAAAAGAGATGGCTTTGAGTGTAGTTTAGATAGTTTGAGTGAGGGCGAAAGAAACTTTTTAGCACTTGCCTATTTTTTGCTTTCAGTTAACGATGAGGAGGATAAGCTTGATGACGATGCAGTTATTGTCATAGACGATCCTGTTTCTAGTCTTGATTCTGATTCTCTTTTTCAGGTATATGCAATTTTAGCTGGCGAAATTGAGCGAAACAATAATCGTCAATATTTTGTCTTTACTCATAATTTAGATTTTTTCGGGCATCTGCTTCAAAATTACAAAAAATCAGACGGAAAAATAAAAAATGATTTAGTTAGTTTTTATCAGATTAGTATGAATGGTGAAGGCTCGGCAATAAAAACACTTGATGAAAGTCTTAAAAACTATAGGTCTGATTATCTGTACGCAATTACTAAATTGAATGAGATTAAAGACAGCACAAATTTAGATGATGCAATATTAGCTGCCAATTTACTTCGCCGATCCATTGAAACCTTTTTGCATTTTAAATATGGACATGGAGATTTAAGAACCAAACTAACACAATTATATGCACACTACAAAAAAGTTAAATTAAGAAGCTCAAACCTCATAGAAAAAGACGGAATTGAACAAGAAGTGGGTCAAGAAGAAAAAGTAATATATCGTTTTATCAATCACGGTTCGCATGAATTTTTAGGGCTTGAAAAGTATGACATCACTGTTTTGCAGGGTAGCAAGCAGAGAATTGAAAATTATTTCAATGTAATTAAAAGCATAGATAAAGATCATTATAATACTTTTGGTATTTAAGTAGCAGATGGGGTTAGGTTACTGAATAATCCACCTCATTACCCTTATTAGATTTTGGGTGGGGGTGTCTTAAACCATTCAGGGTGAACTTTGTACATTGCTCGTAATTCCCCTTATATTTTTATCAATAACCGCGAAGTTTAGCCGTTTCCTCGGTTCAAAGTTGCGGACATCGTCCCCGCCAGAATAATTATACTTCATAGTTTTATAGTTAAGATATAGAATAATGAAAATAAATAAAAATTTACCATTAAAAATCCTTATAATTGCTAATATTAAAAAAGGTGATTTTATTTTAATGCGTA
>JAQWCB010000062.1 GCA_028707375.1 Bacilli bacterium
ACTTTGTCATTTACTTTTATGTAACCGATTTGCAACATTTGTTTAGCGATTTCTCTTCGCTTAATCAATCTAGTTACCTTTAAAAACTTGTCTATTCTCATAAAACTCCTAATACATATATCTTAACTAATTTTCATTTTTTTTGGTAGTCCAATGACAAAAACAAAGAAATATGTTCAAAATTAATATAATCAATGTAAAAATCAATAAAATCAATAATAACATTAAAATTATTAATCTAAATGCAAAAAATAATTGACAAATAATAAAAACATGATATATTAGTAGATGTGAGGTGGGAAAATATGAGCAATAAAATACTTGGACAGTGCCCTGTGTGCAAATCAAAATTGCACGTGACTGAAATGAAATGTGAGAAATGCGGCACAGTGATCAAAGGTGACTTCGAATTATCTATTTTTGATTATCTATCTGATTCACACAAGAGATTCATTTCTGTTTTTCTAAAGAATGGTGGAAATATTAAATTAGTCGAGAAAGAGTTGGGAATTTCATATCCCACCGTTAAAAAAATTTTAGAAGAAATAAATTTCTATCTAGGCAATACTTTTAATTCCGATACAGTGGAAGAAGATGATTCGCGCAAGAGCATCTTGCAAGATTTGAAAGATGGCAAAATTGATTTTGATAAGGCGGAAATTAGACTTAAGCATATTGGAGAAACTATATAAGGGAGAAATAATATGAATAGAAAAGATTTTTTATTAAAGATGAAGAATGCGGCTAAGGATTCTTCAATTAAAAATTATAAGGAGTTGTTGAATCGCTACGAAAGACGATTCGATTTAGCTAAAGAAGCAGGATTTAGTGAAGAAGAAGCTTGTGAAAAATTTGGAGATGTCGATGATATAGTTGAGAAATATTCCTTTGAAACAAAGGAAGATGAGGATGTTAACGTTGATAAAGAGACCAAAGATTTTGATGACTATAAGAATTTTACTGTCGACATATCGCTAATATCAGATCACGTCAATATCCAATTCATGGATAACATTGATAATCCAGTGGTTGATTTTAACGATGCTAATCCTGATGATTACACCATTACTTCAAGCAACAATTTTTTCAAAATAGGATTTACACCTCGAGCACAATTTTTAACTAGATGGCGCTCAAATAATATAACTATTAGCATTCCTAATATTGTGTATAAAGAATTTAAGATTTCCGTGGTTTCTGGCGTATACAACTTACCCGATATACGGGCTAAGAAAATTAGTATTAAAGCTGTTTCTGGCAATTACAACATCGATTCAATCTATTGCGATGTCTTGAATATAAATCTTGTATCTGGTCGCGTCAATATCAATACGCTAGATTCTAGAATATTAAACATCAATGATATTTCTGGAAAGATAAATATCAGCGATGGCAAGTGGGAACAATTGAATAACCATTCGGTAAGCGGTCATCTCAACGTTGATAAATCCGCTCGCGTTCCTAAAAAAAGTTAGTTTTCATAGTAAAGTAAATTGTATAAATACGATGAAAAAGGGCTACTCTTAGTAGCAAAAGACTCTTCAGCCAACTTATTAATAGCGTATGAAGAGCCTTTTTTATTGGATATATAATTTTAAAATTTATTTTTGAGTGAAAGTGATAGTGGCGCCATTGCTATCAAGTGAAGTTATATTCATTTTAGCAGGAATAGTAGTACTGTCATCAAAGGTGAAATTAGGAAAAACGGTATCGCCGAGCTGTTTTGAAGTGGTAGTAAATAAATCATCATCACTAGCTATTCTTGAATCAGCAATATCATCCATCAAATTGGTTTGCCCCGAGGCCTGAACCAAACTAGCAAGAGCAAAACTATCATTTTCATAGCAGTAACTTTTTGTGTTGGAATTGAGTACTTCATAAAATGCATCATCCATTTTTTCATCAGAGGGATTATCTTCATGCCCACCATCCCATAAAAAGGCTTTTCTTGTATCGCTATAAGTGAATTTTCCAAGCCTTTGATCAACGTGAATAACCTTGATTCCGGGTTGCTCAAATCCTTTTATTGGAAATCCAGCATAAGCGGTTGATGAATCGAGAGCGTTCAATCCTGTCGGTGTGTAATAAGAAATAATTAAGAACTCATCAAAGCAAGTTCCATTAAAATTGTTAGCTAAAATCAAAGCATCACCGGAATCCTGAAAAGGTTTAAGTGTATACGTCTTGTTATAATCAGCGACAACTGGAGTAATCCAACCGAGATTGTATTTGGAGAAAGCGTTGTGATCGAGGATGTTAAAATCCATCATATCCAATCTTCCTAACGGCTCACGAGTATTTCCCTCATCGTAAGAATAATAGTCATCAAGTCCCATCGCATGTCCTGTTTCATGAATAAAGGTATGGGCATCAATTCCTGTATTGGTTCCTTCTTTCATAAAATTATAGCTAGCCCACGAATAAGTCTTAACATGCTTAGCGGTAGCGTTCGTATCCCAGTAAGTGTAGGCCCAAAGCAAATTTGTACTATCATTTGGATTGTAAGGAGAACAATAGACTAAAAAGACATCATCGATATATCCGTCATTATCCGAATCGTAATCGGTGTAATCTAAATTGCCATTTTCAAAATACTGAGAATAGGCTTGCTCGAGGAAAGAATTGGTGATATCAGTTACTTTTTTATCACCATCATTAATCTCTTTTTGATATTGACTTACCGAATTATCGACGTAGACGAAATCGCCAACGGTTCCTGTTAAATTGAGATTTCCGTATGATGATTTATTATAGAAAGAGCTTACTGATTCCCAATAATTTGTATCGGCAGAGGTTCCAAAGAAGCAAGTGTTAATATCATTTCGAACATCGTTCCAATCAACGCTATCAGAAATTGTTTGATATATATCATTCGCGAAAACAATCGGAACGACTAACATTTTCGAGTTGCCGATTGAAGGCATAGTTTCCATACCTTTGTTCGACATAATATTTTGAAAATAGGATTTACCATTTGCAAAAACTTCTTCGGAATTGCTAGCATATATGCCCACGTTGAAAGGATTGCTAAATTCTATCGTACATGAAGCTAAACTGAGAACAGTGGCAAGCGACAAAACTAATCCAATTTTAGTACGTTTCATATTAAACCTCTTTTCTTGATATTTTTATTATATATATTAGTCAACGTAATCGCCTTGAAAGTTAGTATCCTGTAAAAAAATATTCAGTTTATCGGTTATGTCTGTTATTTCTAAATAAATCACTTTCACGTTATCATCAACAAAAGTGATAGGATTTTTGGAATCTCCTGTAAAAACAACTAAACCATTCTTATGTACAATTCGATCCATCTCATCGAGAATTTTCTGAAAATCTTTTCCGCGAAGACTTTTAAAGGTTTCTAATCCTTGGTAAAAAACTGGCTCAATATAAAACATTGATCCATCCTCATTCTTATACAGAGTGCAGTACTTATTCCGCAAATCAATCATCATCTTTCTATCGGCCCATTCAACATAATTTTTCATATATCATTCCTCCTATTGTTATATTATCTTTGTGCTAATTTGTTAACGCTTTGTAAATATTCTTGTCTAATTTTTTCATCGGAGTGCTTATTGACTTCGTATTCTAATATGTGTACTAAATTGCTATAGCAAGATTTCAAACTAGAACCAATCATTATATAGTCATATTTGATTGAAGAAACAGTGGTGACAATAAGTTCATCTAAATACATTTCCACCATATTAATGTTCTCGAGAAACGCTTTCGATTTAGGAAAGATATCATTGATTATTTTATCTCTTTCCTGCCCTTTTTGAGCGTGGCGCAAGCTTGAGAATATTTCGCCATCTCGAGTAATCATCTCGTTGGCTTGTTTAGCGATTACTTCGCATATAAGAATCATCTTTTCATAAGATTTAGTCTGTTTGGAAGGCTTGTTCTTTTTGATCCTAAGCAATTTAATCATCATGCGCAGCGAAAGTTCAATCTGAATATATGCTAGCGATCCTCCAAAAAGAGGATTGTTCGGATCGGACAATTGTTTATTCAATTCAACATAGGTCAAGTTATTTTCCATTATTATTTCCTCCATTTTTAACATCTTCAAATATTTTATCCAAAGTTAGTTCCTCATATTTTATATCAGCAAACCCAATTGTATTCAACGAATAATATCCAGAAATATTTTTCTTTTTTCTTTTTTTACCACCATATCCTGTGAGCAAATGATTCTTCGACATATATTCTAATATAGCGTTCGCTGTTTGATATCCCTGCGAGACATAAGCTTCAGTGTAACTTGGGTCAAAGTCAATCATATTTAACAAAGGCAAGTTCATCATCGCTGGAAGACCAAAATCGACAACTGTTCGTGGGAAGTTATCGTAGTGTTTATTGTAGTGAGCATCGGTAAGTGGGACAATAAATAACATATCCCACTCGTATTGTAAAAGAGGAAAAAATGGCTCATTATCGGCTTTCATGCAATCGACGTAAGTATTACCTTTGACCTGAACGGGATCAAAGACCATTGGAATAGCTGATGAAGCTAATAGAACTGGCAATATTTCTTCCGCCTTTTTCTTATTGAGTTGAAAGTATGCGGGCTCGTAATATATCTTATTCATTATTTCAATTTTTTGAGCACATGAAGCGAATATAGGCATATCAGTATCAAAAACTTTTTCCAAATCGAAGTACTTCTCAATATATTTAATTAAACCTTCTCGAGTGTAGTATCCACCTTTTTCAAAAATAACAGAACGCAGCGAACTAACAGTTGATTTAGCAGGGGAAAGAACAGTTCTTTTATCCATTTTTTTCCAAATATCTATCATTTTTCTAGAATCGTTTAAACGATAGAGAGCGGTGAAGAAACTTCCAACTGATCCTCCAGACATACATGTTATCTGCGGAACTAAATCAAACTTTTCCAAAGCGAGATAAACACCTATTTGATAGGCTCCGCGCGCGCCTCCACCATCGAGAACAAGGGCAATTTTGGGTAAGGAATTCTTCTTCTTCTTTATATGTTTCATACAAGAATAATATACTATTTTTTTACCTATATGTAATGACATTTAATTTGAGAATTATAATAAAGAAAAAGAAACCTTGACTATATAGTGACATTTTTTCTCAATATAAGGATAAATAAAGGCAAATATCTTCATTCAGTTATTATGATTTATTGAAACCAAATGTATTACTTGATATTATATCAGTTGAGTGTTATTTATATATAATATTAATAAACATATTATCAGTGTTAAATCACAGTAGGAATGGGGAAGATTACTAATGGGTGTATTAGAAAAGGTTTTTAGAATTGATGCTAGAGCTTTAAAAAAGATTACGAAAAAAGCAGAACCTGTATTTAATTATGAAAAAGAGATGGAGAATCTTAGCGATGAAGAATTAAAAGCAAAAACTCCATATTTCAGAGAACTATTAAAAGATCCGGAAATTACGATTGATGACATCTTGCCAGAGGCGTTTGCGGTAGCCCGCGAAGCTGCGCGAAGAGTCATTGGTCAATATCCTTATCCGGTTCAAGTTTTTGGCGCAACCGTTTTGAATGAAGGCGATGTGGCTGAGATGAAAACCGGTGAAGGTA
>JAQWCB010000063.1 GCA_028707375.1 Bacilli bacterium
AAAATGTCAGGAAATAGCAAACTTATCAAGAAATGTTATTATAACGTTTCGGGTTATACTGGTGGTCTTCGTACGAGAACTGCTGGTGAAATGCTTTCAGCCTATCCTGTCGAACTTATTGAACGTGTCGTTCACGGCATGCTTCCTAAAGGTCGCTTAGGACGTAAGATGAATCGAAAATTATTTGTCTATGCTGATGAAAATCATAAACATGATGCACAAAAACCTGTTGTTAAAGAGATTAGAATTTAGGAGAGAATGGACAAATGGCAAACAAAAAAACAACCAAAACCTACTACTACGGAACTGGTAGACGTAAGTCATCAATCGCTAGAGTATACATTACTCCTGGTACAGGAAAGATAATGGTCAATGGCCGTGAAGCTAAAGATTATTTCCCTTATGCAACGAATCTAATCGTTTTGAACCAACCCTTCGATGTCACAAATAACATCGAGAAGTTTGATGTCAAAGCCTTTGTTAAAGGCGGCGGTGAAACTGGGCAAACAGGTGCTATCAGATTGGGAATCACTCGCGCTTTACTTAAAGTTACCGATGAGTATCGTCCTCTTTTAAAGAGAGCAGGATTAGTTACTGTTGATGCTCGTGTCAAGGAAAGAAAAAAGTACGGTCTCAAAGCCGCAAGACGCGCTCCACAATTCTCAAAACGTTAATCTTTATTCCAGAAGATTGTCGTTTAAAGCGAAAATTGTTGAAATCTACACAAATAAAAATAGCAGCAAATTCAATTGCTGCTATTTTTTTTGTTTGATCATTTATTTACCAAAGATGGCAAATTGGATGATTCCATTTTTAAATATAGGCTTATTTTCACCTTGAATCAAAGGCAAAGCATATTCGATGAATTCCTGATTAACGTTGTTTTGTTCCTTAGAAATCATATTGGATGGAACGGTTTTTTCAGCGTTTGCGACCAAAGCCAAATCAGTTTCATCGTAAACAATTTTATAAGGGTGTGAATCAATTCGCCTGATGGTAATCATTTTGTCGCTGTGTCCATTCAAAGCGACTTCTACAGACTTCTTACCTACTTCGATGGCTTCATTGATGTCGCACATCGATGAAAGATGATTAGCAGCGCGCTGAAGAAGGCTCAGTTCGATGGAACGTGTTTTCATTCCTTTGCCAGCAATGATATTTGCTAAGTATGATGAAACTCCACCCATCTGCTTGTGCCCAAAGGCATCAAGCATCTGGCTTTCAGAAATAAAGTGCCCGTTCTTATCGCGTATTCCTTCTGAAACTGCTACAAGACATCGACTTTTCTTGGTATAAATTTTTTGGACATCCTCAACGAATTTATCTAAGTCGAAAGTGACCTCAGGGAGATATATTAAATCGGGACCATATCCAGACATTTCCGCTAACTTACTTGAGGCAGCGAGCCAACCAGCATTTCGCCCCATGATCTCGACAATGGTGACTCGCCCTTTGCCATAAGATGCTGCATCGCATCCTATTTCCGCTATCGTGGTTGCAATATATTTGGCGGCGGAGCCAAAGCCAGGGGTGTGATCAGTGATTGGCAAATCATTATCGATGGTTTTCGGAACGCCGATAACTGCGCACTGATAATTTGCGGACTTGAGAAATTTGGATATTTTATTGCAAGTATCCATCGAATCATTTCCGCCATTATAAAAGAAGAAACGGATATTGTACTTTTTGAAAATATTTAAGATCCTTTCATATTCACTGATGTCATCATTGAAACTTTTCAACTTGTGGCGAACTGAACCGAAAGCGGCACCAGGCGTGTGGGGAAGGAGTTCTATTTTTTCAATCTCTACATTTGATAAATCTATCAAGTCATCATTTAGAATGCCATCGATTCCGTGATGACAGCAATATATTTTATCAATGATATCCCTGTGCGCTAATGACTGAGTTATAATCCCATACGCAGAAGCGTTGATAACTGAAGTTGGACCTCCCGATTGACCATAAAGTACATTTCCCTTTGATTTCATATATTAATTCCTTTCATTTATAAATTCCAAAAAAAGTAAAAAACATATATTCTCGTCACTGCTGCAATAGATATTAATAATAGCTTGGTTATACCTTGACAAAGAACAGCTGAGCACAGAAACAGCAATGACTAAAGCTCACTGATTTCTAGAAGTATTATGACACAATGTAAGTGCTTTTACCAATGTATCTAACCTGTAAAAAGTCTTGAAAATTAATTTAAATACTGGCATACTCTAATAGGATTGGATGCTTAGCTCAGTGGGAGAGCACTTCCTTCACATGGAAGGGGTCGTAGGTTCGAAACCTATAGCGTCCACCATTTTTTTTGCAATGATTCAGACGATTTGTTTATGTATTTTTAAATATTATCGACATTTTTAACTTTTAGTTGACGCTTTTGCTGTAAGCACTTTTATTGAAAATCCCAAGCAAAAGTCTTGAAATAGATATTTCATCGATGTACAATCACACTCCATCAAAAAAAGAGGAAACTCAAAATTGATGAATGAGAAAGGAGATTGAGATTATGGAAAAGAAATATTTAGTTCAATTTAAGAACAATTCAAGAACTTATAGCAGTAAGAAAAAAACTAATGCCTTTATGAAGTTTGCCAAACGCCTAACTTCTCTTGGTGATGTTATTAATTCAATAGAATAGAATTAATGAAAAAATAGCGAGGCTGGAATGCCGAACTTTTTTTTTGACTTTTTTTCTTCCTTTTCCTTAATAAGTAATGCTTAATTTAATACTGATAACCGGTAGAGAAACACTTAGTTAACTTTCATCGTGAAAAACTATTTTTAGTCGTTTATATATATATATATATATCAATATAGTTTGGAAAAACGACAAAAAGACTAGATATAATGCTACATTATTAACTCTTTCACTTTTTTTAGCATTTATGCGTTAAATTAGTTGACTATGGTGATTTGGTAGGCTATTATAATAAGGCTGAAATTTCAGTTCGTGTTGAAATGTGACATTGTCGATACGCCCAATAGGGTTGTCATGTTATCGAGAAAATCACACGGAGCGATTAAAATGCCAAATTGACAAAGGAGGAAAACCATGGCAAAAACAAACAACATCCGTGTTCGTTTGAAGGCTTATGACCACAAGGTCTTAGATCTATCTGTCGCAAAGATAGTTGAAGCCGCAACAAAAACAGGCGCCGGCATCGTCGGACCTATTCCGCTTCCCACGGAGAAGCAAGTCTATACTATTTTACGTTCACCATTTGTAAATAAGGATTCACGTGAACAATTCGAAATCAGAACCCACAAGAGATTAATCGACATCGTAAAGCCCACTAAGGCTACTATCGATACACTAACTAGACTCGATTTACCTTCAGGCGTTGATATCGAGATCAAGTTATAAGGAGGACAGAGATATGAAATCAATTATCGGAAGAAAAATCGGTATGACATCAGTCTTTGCTGAAGATGGTACACAATATCCTGTCAGTGTAATCGAAGTCCTACCTAATGCCGTTGTTCAAAAGAAAACGGTTGAAAAGGACGGCTATGAAGCTCTTGTCGTCGGCTATGAGAACAAAACAAAGAATGTAAATTCTGCAATGAAGGGAATTTACGAGAAGGCTAAGGTTGAGCCTAAGGCATCATTATTTGAATTAAAAGGTGATGAGATTTACGCGAAAAAGGTCGGCGAAGAAGTCACATGTGATATTTTTGCGGCTGGCGATAGCGTTGATGTGACAGGTACTTCAAAGGGACGTGGTTTCTCTGGTGTTATTAAGAGATGGCATCATTCTATCGGACCTAAAGGACACGGCTCAGGATATCATAGACAGATTGGTTCGTTGGCAACAAATGGTCGTACGAATAATAGAATTCATCCTGGATTAAAGATGCCTGGACATCATGGTGGCTATACGAGAACAACGCTTAACTTAGCAGTTGTAGCTGTTTATCCCCAAAAGAATGCCATCCTTATTAAAGGATCGGTACCAGGACCCAACAAGTCTATCGTACGCATTAGAACAGCTGTAAAAAATCCTGATCGTAAATACGACATCAAAAAGGTTATCGACAATTCAAAACCTGTCGAGGCTAAATAGTAAGGAGTTATAGATATGAATATCGTTAATAATAATATCGAACTTCCTGTCGTAGATTTTGCGGGTAAGGAAGTTGGCAAGGTTAAACTTGCAAGTGAATTGTTTGGAATTGAACCCAACGAATATGTTGTGCAACGTGCTGTTGTTGTAGACTTAGCCAACAGACGCCAAGGTACAGCTAAAACTAAGGGAATTTCTGAAATATCTGGTTCAGGAAAAAAGCCTTGGAAACAAAAAGGTACGGGTAGAGCAAGAGCGGGCTCACGCCGTTCTCCTATTTGGAGAGGTGGAGCTACAATCTTTGGACCTACCGGTACACAGAATTACAAACTTAAATTGAATAAGAAAGAACACGCTTTAGCACTAGCTTCAGTTTTATCTGATAAGGTCAGTGAGAAATCCGTTGTTGTTATTGAATCTGAGAAGTTTGCTTCACCTAAGACTAAGGATTTTGTTAAAGCGCTCGATGCAATGAATTTAAAAGGCAAAGTCTTAATTGTCATTGACAATTATGATGAAAATTTTGCTCGCGCTGTAAGCAATGTTAAGAATGTGACGGTTGATCTTTCTGACAACATGTCGGTATATGATGTATTGCACACGGGAACTTTAGTTCTTACTAAATCAGTGGTAGACGACATCAATAGTCAATTTGTCGAAGAGGAGGCTAAATAACTATGGCTGAAGAAAAGAAAACAGAAGTTGTAGCAGAAGAAAAGGCCAAGAAAGTTTCTAAAGCTAAGAAGCCTGCTGCTAAAACCGCTGCAAAGAAGGCGACAGCTAAAAAAACAACAGCCAAAAAGGCAACTGTAGCGAAAGAAAAAACAGCAACAGATGAGACCAAGAAGGCAACTGTTAAAAAGGCTCCTGCCACTAAGACTGCAGTTAAGGCCACAACTAAGAAAGTTTCGGCGACAACCAAAAAGGTTGTTAAACCTGAAGCTGAAGTAGTTTCGACCAAGAAAGATGAAAAGAAAAAACTAGAGATAGTTGAATATCGTACTCGCAAGGCAACAGTTCGGGACTTTGAGATTCTATTTGGACCATATGTTACTGAAAAAACACAGGCCCAACAAGCTGATCTCAACACCATTGTCTTGAAAGTGGCGAAGGATGCAACAGCGACAGAGATTAAATTAGCTGTTCAAGCAGTCTTCGGAGTTAAGGTTAAGCGCGTTAACATTGTTAATGTCAGACCTAAAACTAAGAGAAGCACTCGTTATCCGGGAACTGTTCCGGGATTTAAGAAGGCTATCGTTAAGGTAGACAAACAATACGACCTTGGGGAAATCGCCAAAGCTTCCCAAGCTGACTAATCAAATGGCAAGTTGCAAATTATAGGAGATAAAAATGGCAATTAAAAAATACTCGCCCATCACCGCTGGACGCCGTCACATGACATCCATCGATTATAGTGGGCTTACAAAGAAGGCTCCTGAAAAAGCACTATTGCGTCCCTTAAGTAAAAACGGCGGCCGTAATAATCAGGGCTACATCAC
>JAQWCB010000064.1 GCA_028707375.1 Bacilli bacterium
TTATGAATATATTGTTTATTGGAGACATCGTCGGCAAGTTAGGACGAAAGATTGTTGAAGAAGAATTGCCGATACTGAAAGAAAAATACCACGTGGATTTTGTCGTGGCGAATGGCGAAAATGCCACACATGGCAAAGGTTTATCTATTAAGCACTATCACGAATTGATAGCAGCGGGAATCGATTGTATCACGATGGGAAACCACTATCTCAGGGTTAAGGATGTTTTTTCTCACAAGACGGAATATACCAAAATGGTTCGTCCAGCTAATATGTACCCGGATATTCCTGGCAATACATATCTAGATTTTAGTATTAAAGGAAAAATAATTCGAGTAATCAATGTTCTTGGACGGGGCTTTATGAATGGTGCGAATTATAATCCTTTTGATACGGTTGAGAAAATTATGGGCATACTGCCGAAACCGCAGCTGGTTCTAGTCGATTTTCATGCCGAGTCTACAGCAGAAAAAATGATAATGGCTAAGGGGTTTGATGGTCAATTGACTGCAGTGGTTGGCACTCATACCCACGTTCAAACAAATGACCCACGAATATTGCCTAAGGGAACGGCTTTTATTACTGACTTGGGAATGTGTGGATATTATGATGGTATTCTTGGCGTGAAATCAGAAGATGCTATTAATTTAACTTGGCGCGGTATCCCTAGTAAATTTGAAATGGTTGACAGTGGTTCTTCAATCTTTAACGGATTGGTTATGGAAATTGACGATGAGATGGATCGGGCTGTTGATATGAAATTAATAAATATAATAAAAAAGGATTAAGAATAAAAGATGAAGAGAAAAAAATTGAAAATAATTTCAGCTCCTGATTTAAAAATGGCCGGAAGAAGGAATTTTAAGGAGAATTCACCTACGCGTCATGCGCAGTTAAAATATACTACCGAACTTAAAGAGTGGGCGAAAAATAAAACCTATTGTTTGATGACATACGGCTGTCAGGCTAATGTCCGTGACTCAGAAATACTATCAGCCTATTTAAGAAAACTTGGACTAAAAAAAATTGACGATATGTTTGAGGCAGACTTGGTTCTTTTTAATACTTGTGCTATTCGCGAAAATGCTGAGAATAAAATATATGGAGAATTGGGACGTCTTAAAGCCTCGTGTGAGAATAACCCAGATAAAATTGTTGGAATCTGTGGCTGCATGGCTCAAGAAGAAACGCCTGTAACATATGTTAAGAATCATTTTCCCTATGTCAATTTAATTTTTGGAACTCACAATATCGATAGCATATATTCATTGTTAGATAGTTGTGTCACTGAAAAATATCGCTTGATAGATGTTATATCTAATCAAGATGACATTGTAGAAGATTTGCCTTCGATCCGATTTGATCAATACAAGGCATTTGTCAATATCATGTATGGTTGCGATAATTTTTGTACATATTGCATCGTCCCGTACACGCGTGGAAAACAGCGTTCTCGTTCGATTGAAGATGTTGTTAAAGAAGTCAATTGTTTAATTGAAAAAGGATATAAAGAAGTGACGCTCTTAGGACAAAATGTCAATGCGTATGGATATGATTTGCCTGAAGGAAATTCTTTTGATGAATTGCTAAGACAAGTGGCTTTAACTAAAATAAAAAGAATAAGAATCATGACTTCGCATCCAGCATATTTTAAGGAAGAAGTATTTAAGGTCATGGCTGAATACGATAATATTATGCCTGCCCTACATTTGCCTTTGCAATCGGGATCTGATGAAGTGCTGAAACGCATGAACCGCAAATATGATTCGGCTCGCTATTTAGAATTGGTTGACATGTTGCGCAAGTATATTCCTGATGTGTATCTATCAACCGATATTATTGTTGGATTTCCCAATGAGACCGCTGATGAATTTCAGAAAACTCTGGATATTGTAGAGAAGATAAAATTTGACGGTGCTTACACTTTCATTTATTCGCCACGGGCGGGAACACCGGCTGCGCGCATAAAAGATATGGTCAGCAAAGAGGAAAAGATGGAAAGATTTAATCAATTGCTCTCTCTTGTTAATAAAGCCGCTACCGAATCGGCAAATAAGCAAGTGGGAACTGTTGTCGAAGTTTTATTTGATGGTGTTTCCAAACGTGATAATTCAATGATTTCAGGATATTCCCGACACAATCGCTTAGTGCATGTCAAAGGTGATGAATCGTTGATTGGTCAGATTCGTCGCGTGAAGATTATTGCTTCCCACACCTTTTCTTTGATTGGAGAGCTTGATGACTGATTTAGAAAAAGAAGCGAGTGCAGTTGCTGAAGAATTTTTTAAGCTTCCTGTTGTGAAAAAGTTTTTGATGGCTAAGGATGAGTATCAGCATTCCAAAAGACTAAAAAAATATCGAGATGATTTAGTTCAAGCCAAGAGAGATTTAAATCATTTACCGATAGAAAAACAGGCGGAGGGTGTCCGCAAAATAAACAAACTACAAAAAGACTACGATGAAGATGCTATCGTTGTAACTTATAAAAATTTAAAGGAAAAAGTCGAAATCTTGCTTGAACCTATTAGAGATTTGTTTAAATTTTAAATTGTTCTTAGGAATATTTCTTTTCGAGCTGGAGTAACTTCTTTTTCATCTCTAGACCTCCGGCATAGCCGACGAGATTGCCATTAGAACCAATAACGCGATGACATGGCGCGATGATGCCGATTGGATTCTTATTGCTGGCATTGCCAACAGCCCGATATGCTTTGGGCTTATTTATTTCTATAGCTATTTGTTTGTAACTTCGCGTTTGTCCGTAGGGAATTGTTAGCAATTGATTCCAAACTTTCTTTTGAAATTCTGTTCCTTCAAAGTGAAGAGGAACTTCAAAGCATTTTCTTTTACCTTCAAAATATTCGTTGATTTCCTTAATCGTTTCATCAGAAAGATAATTTCTTATTCCCTTATTTTGAGAAGGTTCAGTCATTCTTTCAACACCAGTAATGGTCTTGTTTTCATAAGAAATTTTAAAGTAACCAAACTTCGTTTGGTAGATATAAAAGTTATAAGTATTGCTCATTTTTGTCTCCTAAATTTGAAGATTATTTGATTACTTTTTTTAATATAATTTCTCGCCACAATTGTCGCAATAGCGAGCATTGATATCATTTTCGGTTCCACATTTTGGACAAACTTTGACTAGTGATGCACCGCAATTATCACAAAATTTGGCGTCAGCATCATTGAGCTCTCCGCACTTTGGACATCTTTTAGTTTTATTCGATTCCCGATGATCATTAACAGAGTCAAAGATGGTTCTTGTGGTCTCACCCAACTCTTCTCTCGTCCCATCCAACATATAGTTAGTCACATCTTTTTTAACTGGAGCAGTTTGCGAAGCGGTGTATTGATTGAATTTTTTCATAAAGCCAAAACTGATAAAGACTCCGCCCACAAAAGTAATGGGAATCCCAATAAATAAAGAAATAAATGAAGATTGTAAATCCATTAATCCTCTAACGATCAAAACTATCCCGGCAACAAGTATTATAATTCCTAAAAATCTCATGATTTTGGCAAAAGTTGAATACTTGTGGTTTTCCACATTGTTTGTATATTTCATAGATATTCCTCTCGATATTTATTATTTTAATATTTTTTATGCTTTTTTGATATCATTTTTTTGAAAATATTTTTTAATCAACGAACAAGCTCCAATATCGGCTGGGAGCCAATCGACCGTTTCAATCTGTTGAATTGACAGCCACTTCTCTCCTTCAGCCTCCAGCATGGTAAGGTTGCCAGAGACGATTGAACATATATAGAGATGAAGGTGTAAATTAAAGGTGGGATATTGATATTCGATTAGACCTAAATAATCGCCAACCTCAATTTCTGTGTCTAACTCTTCTCTTATCTCTCGCTTAAGTGCGGCAGGAGGTAATTCTCCCACTTCAATTTTCCCACCAGGGAATTCCCATCCATCCTTAAATTCGCCATATCCTCGTTGCGAGGCATATATTTTTCCTTCTTTGATTATTACTGCTCCAACTACTTCAAGTGTTTTCATTAAGTGTTCTCCTAATCTACAAAGTAATGATATAAATCTTCCCGAATGGGTGTCTTTAGTTTATATGTGATCTTGACTACGGTAGCAGTAGTATTCTCCATATTAAATTCTTCGGCCTGACCAGTGGATTCTATTCTTCCTAAATAATAGAATTCCTTTGATATTTTATCATCCTTATTCTTTCTTACAAATAAATCCATCTTCACATTTTTTTCCTTAGCGTGCAATGCCATTTTAACATCGGGGGAATCTAAGTTTCGACCACTTTTTGAAATAGCGAGCAAAGTGTTCATCGATAGGAATTTGTCTTCATATTTTTGGGTGTCAGCAATGGCATCATCTTTCTTATAGTTGATAAAAACTGGAAAAGTCCTAGTCTTTTCATCATACTTATATCCGCCGATATTAAGTGGCACTTGATTTTTATCCCAGTTTAACAGGTAACACACATCTCTATATGTGTATTTTTCATAAAGCTTAAAACTGCTATCCTGATAAAGATTCCTATATTTTCTATTATATCGATTGATAGCATAATAAACCGTTTCTTTAAACATCAAATAAAAGTTCTTGTCAGCAAGCATTTTTTTGAAAGCGGGAGAAGTATTTATAACATTAGATTCAAATGATACAAATTTGACTTTTTCCCTACTGCTTTCTTTTTTTCTAGCACTTTCAAAATTATCAGTCATCAAATTCTTGATGCTATTTATTTTTAAATCATCAAGAGAAATATTGTATTCCTTCATCAGTTGATGATTTAATTCATTAATACTAGCATCGTTTCTCTCAATGATATTTCTTAAATAAATTAATTCATATATTCTTTTTCCTGCTCCAAAATTAACTGACAAATATTTTAAATATTTTTCTTCGCTTAAAGATAAGGTCAATTTAAAACTTTTGTCGTATCGATGTAAGAAAGTATAATAACTTCCTAAGGTTGACTTGTTGAAAAATTCAATAGGATCCATCTCACTATATTTGTCAAAATCTTCAAGGTGAACTTCGCGTCCCAATTTATTTTTCAAAGCAAAATATTTTTCCTTAATATATGCTAACGAATTAAAATTTGCTGAATCGATAGCAGAAAATATTCTCTGACGTGCAATGTAATCAAAATGAATGGTTGATTCGCCGGGAATTATTCGTTCACCTTCTTGAACATATCGGCGGATATCATCTTTATTATTCGTTCTGTTCCCTGACAAGGCGATAGGAATCATAAAGTTATGAGCGTAGTTTCCAATAAAATCTAAGACGACGACATAGTTCTTCTGAGCAAATTTTCTCAAACCGCGTCCGAGTTGCTGAATAAAAATAATGG
>JAQWCB010000065.1 GCA_028707375.1 Bacilli bacterium
CACACTTTTGTAAAGTCATCTAAAAATTAAAAAAAGGTTATATTACGAAAGAAGTTGGTACCAAATATGTAATTAAATCGAATTCAATTTTAGTGTTTTCGAATAAAATAATTTAGTAATTTCGAATAAAATGTTTTAGTGTTTTCGATTAAATTTGTTTTAAGGTTCAAACTAATACACCTGATACGTTAAAAGATAAAACTCCTTCAATTTCATATCGTTAACATATATAAAACGACCAAAACAACAAAAAAAGTAACACTATTTCTAGTATTACTAATGTGTCATATAATGGTGCACTAAACAGGAATTGAACCTGCACGGGATTACTCCCAATAGATCCTAAGTCTATCGCGTATACCTATTCCGCCATTAGTGCATCTTGATAATCTTACCAAAATTAATAAGACTATTCAAGCCTATATCTTGAGTTTTATCACGCTTCTAATTGATAAATTCAAAATGTCATATTAGAGCGAATATGATTCGCAAAAAAAGAAAACTATATATTAAAAATGAACAGGGATATTCTTTCCTGGATGGATTATTTGATCAATTTTTGTTATTGCTACCACCGCTTCACCAAGCCCACAAGTAATGTTTTTAACTTTCCCGGGATAATTTATAGCGTTCCCTATAGCAAATACATTAGCTTGAGATGTTTGATATGAATCGTATACCTTTACATCTGTGCCATATCGTTCTAGATCAAAGTTATTTCTTCCGGCTACCATTCCATACGAAACAACAATCGCGTCGGTCGCTATTTCAATACAATCACTTTTATCTTGCTTATTTTCCAAAATAATTTTGGTAACGTCTTCATGTTCACCTGAAAGCTCTTTGGCTACATAGGGAACTAGAATTTTAATTCCACGTTCCTTCATCAAGTCAACTGAACACGATTGAGCTCTAAATTCTTCACGACGATGAACAATTGTTACTGTTTTAGCAATTGGTTGAAGCATCAAGGCTTCATCAACTGCGGAATCACCACCGCCCATAATAACAACATCCTTATCCTTAAAAACATATTTATCCTTGACAGCATAATAAATATTTTTAAATTGACTTTCCTTATCGACTCCCATTTTTCGCGGAGTGGATTTTCCCATACCGGTAGCAATCAAAATGGTTCGCGTTTGATATTCGTTGCGATTGGTCGTAACAATATATCCATTTTCACTTTGGCAAAATGATTCAACCGTTTCATTCACTTTTATATCCAACCGATTAGCTCTATCGTTATTTTGCTTGAGCAAACTATCAACAAAATCATCAGCGGTAATTGAAATAAATCCTGGGACATCAATAACCTTTTTCTGAGGATAAAAATTTGACAATTGACCTCCAACAATATCGCGCGATTCCAAGACAACCCCTTGGAGATTGTGCAACGACGCTAAGGTCGATGCATATAATCCAACCGGTCCAGCACCGATAATAACAACATCCAACATAACTTTCCCCCTTCAAATCTTTTATACTATTTAACACCTTTATTATCACACATAATTATTTTTCTTGCTAACTATGTGCCTTAAATTAAAGATTTTTTTCATAATAAAAAGAGAGCAATAGTTTTTCACCATTGCTCAGTAATTTTAATCGATTGTGATTGTGACTATTTTCGAGCATACTGCTCTTTTAATTGAACAAAACCATATACACTTAAGATTGCAAAAAGCAACGACGACGCAAAATTGGTGAGTAAATTCACCACCACTAAATCATCTCCGCCATTTATCCACATATCAATACCATTGCCTAAAAAGAAGAAAAAGCCAATTATTCCTACAATCATAAAACAATATGGTGCTAATAAAGAATCGGTCTTGCCCTTGTGAAAATCAACTAGAGCAATAATGCTAAAAATAACAATAATAACTCCGATTAACATCAAAACAATGAATAGCTTATTACCATCTGTATCTCTTCCCCATTCATCCGATTCAACGGAAAAGGTTAAGATAAAAGAAATAAGAGCATAGACAAAGACTAATGCACCGGTAGTAATTCCTAGAATACTTTTACTTTTCATTTATTTATCTCCTTTTTGACGCCCAGCTACTCTTAAGGAATACGTATCGGGTTCACTTAAAAATCTCGGATATTTCATTGCGATAAAAATAACGATAATTCCCGAAATAACCATGCACGGAATCATATATAGACCATTGTAAGAAATGGAATATAAATAAGGGTTAGCAATATTCAAAAAATCACGATCGAAATAATCCGCCCAGAAAAGAACACCTGATAAAATATGTGCAATATATTTTAAAATGCCGCCCAAACTGCAGCCATAGACAATCGCCAAAATTCGGTGCTTGCGGTCATTAGCCCGATCAAACATACCTTTGAATAAGCCAGCAAAAGCAACAAGCGGATAAGCAATCCAATAATCTAAAGCCACTTGAGCAAAGGCCTTGTACCACGAGTCAACTATAGTATAAAATCCATCAGCAATATCTAAAAGACCCATAATCAACCCTACCAGCAAAGCTGGAAAAAAACCGCGACGATAAGCAACGATGTAAATGCAGACCATCGCAATTCCAATGCTACCGCCGTTGATAAAGACTGGAGCCGAATACGCTCCGGCTAAAAAATCAAGAACATAGCCCAAAGCCGCAAAGATTGCAACTTCAGCCATTGTTCTAACCGAGAATGTTTTTTTCATTTTTTCTATTTACCTCCAAACATTCTGTCAAACAAGACTAGCTGTTAGAAATAAATAAAAAAAATCTATTGTTCCTACGCTAGAATTACCTAGATCAGGTTAAGGGTCGTTAACTTAATAACCTCTCAGCTTGGGAAGCTCCCCTCAATTGACTTTTATATTTTATCACGAATATATTTTTTTTCAATAAGTTTAGGCATCAGCCTTCGATTTGATGAGTAATATTCTACCTTTCGACAGAAAGATTTTTCCAACTTTCTTTGGTAAAATCTCGTTAGAAATACCCAAAGAATCATCTTGAATCATATGGTAGTGATCAAGTGGATACTTAAAATTTTCCAACGTAATCTCTGCTTCATCCAAGGCAAAAAGAGATATAAATTTATATTCGGATGGAGCTAGAACATATGGCTCATCTCTTGAATCCAATGAGACAATAGAAGAAAAATCGTCGAGAATTTCGATTTTCTTGTCCATTTTCAAAAGATTCAATATTGCGAGAAAATGTTCAATCCTTCGCCCCTGAATTCCACCAATAATACTTATTTTATCAAAGTGTCTTACCAATTTATAAGCGGAATAGGTATCGGTGTCATCCTTGATGGGGTTTAATTTTATTACCTTTTCTACCTTGTCATAGATCTCTTTTAACTCCTGCATATTAATCGAATCAAAATCGCCTATTGCTACATCGATATGAATTCTATCATTCAAAGCCTTTAAACACCCACGCTCCACGGCGACTACGTAAGTGTCATCAAAATTTAGTTGTTTTAAATCGACATTATTACCAATGATTATTGCTGCTTTTTTCATATTGCTCTTCCTTGTTCTCCTACAAATATACATCAAAATGAAAATGACAACTATATATCTTTGGCTTTTTGCCATCAATCGGTTAAAATAATGTATAAGTTTTAGACGGAAAATAGAAAGTTCAAAAGATGACCGAGAAAAAAAGAAAAATAATCAGAGGATCAATAACGATAGCTATCCTGGTTGCTTTGTTTTTAGTTATCTTTTTCTTTTTATACAAACATGGAATCTTTTCACGCGAAAATTCATTGGACGAAATTAAAAAGATAATTGAGATGTATCCTGGATACTCATATTTCATTTTCATTCTCATCCAATTTTTGCAGGTAGTTATACTGCCAATTCCAGCCGCGATTACCACGACTGCTGGCGTTATTATTTTTGGTGCGTGGACTGCCTTTTGGCTTTCATATTTAGCCTGTATGCTCGGTGCTATTGTTGCTTTTTTCATCGGACATTTTCTCGGGAAAAAGGTTATCGCTTGGATTGTTGGTGAAAATGATTTACAAAAGTGGTCAAGAAAATTAGCCGATGGCAAATATACTTATTTTTTGATGATGCTCTTTCCTTTTTTTCCCGATGATGTCTTATGTTTTATCGTTGGAACCACCGATATAAAATTCACTTTCTTTCTCATTACAAACATCATCACGCGCGCCATCAGCATCGGGGCTACTTGCTTCATCACTTCGGGTTCGGTTATTCCCTTCAGCGGATGGGGCATTCCAGTATTAATTATCATCGCCCTCGCAGTTCTTACTCTTTTATTCTTCTCATTTAAATACGAGAACAAAATAGATTTATTTATGAAAAAAATTGAGCAAAAGATGAAAAAACTCTTTCAAAAAAAGGGCAATAACAATTGATTTACCTCACTAAATCTCATAAAATAAATATTTAGAGTCTCAATGTAAACAATATGATGAAAAAAAATAATTTAAAACATGCAATCGTGCGAACGACAATCATTGTAGTTGCCTTGATTGGTCTTTTTTTAGTGGTATATTTACCTTTGAAGCTAAACGGACATCTAGACAATGTCACTTCGGTTGATTCGTTTGCTAAATTAATAAATTCGTTCGGAGCTCTAGCCTATTTCATTTTCTGGATTATGGAATTTACTCAAGTTTTTCTAGGTCCGATTCCTTCGACAATCATGACAACGGCTGGGGCCATCATCTTTGGACCGCTCTTAGCTTATATTTTATGTATCACCGCCTGCATGAGTGCCGCGGTACTAGATTTCTATCTCGGGAGATGGATTGGGCGGAAACTCATCGTGTGGATTGCGAGTGAAGAATCGCTAAACCGCCTGGAGGTGAGATTAAAAAATAGTAAGTATACTTACTTTTTAATGATGCTTTTTCCCTTCTTCCCACACGATATTTTGTGCTATGTCGCAGGAACGACAAATATCTCATTTAAATATTTTTTCTTTACTAATATCATAACTAGATCGATTGAACTTATTTTGATCTGTAGCTTCGGTTCAGGTCAAATCATTCCCTATTCAGGTTGGGGCATACCCGTGTGGATTTTACTCATCGCTCTTATCATCTTTTCAATCTACTTTTCGATAAAATATGAAGATAAAATCAACGAGAAGATGGAAAAGATTTCGACGAAGATTACTTCATTGTTTAAAAAGTAAATGTTTGGTTTTGTTCTATATTCTATATAATGTTGTAATAGGCATAAGGATAGTTAAGTCTCAAAGAAAAAGCTATGCTGTCCATAAAACAATGTTATTTCCGGAATAATACCAATATCCATCAAGTCCATCATCGCTAGCGATTGCCCAGTCTGTTGCCGTCGGTGCGCTTGG
>JAQWCB010000066.1 GCA_028707375.1 Bacilli bacterium
ATATTCGATTTTGAAAGAGATGGGGCTCGCCATCGGGAATGTATTCATATAGTGGAAGATATGGATTATATATTTGTTTCTTCATGTTCGTGCCCCCTTTTACCAAAAAATAAATGATAGGGAATTGTTTCATTTAAAAAATATTATCATAATTGGCTTGAACGTTCAAATTAGCAGTAGAGACTTAATAGAAAATTTTATGGGTAATACAAGCAATAAGTAATTTGAATAAGCAATAAAATTGACTATATCTAACTGTTAAAAGTGTATAGTGATAGAAGTTCCTTCGCCTAATTTGGAAGTGAGTTCAAGCTTGAGTTTATAATTGATACAGATGTGTTTGACGATAGATAAACCTAAACCAGTCCCACCCATTTTTCGCGATTTTGCTTTGTCAACTCGATAGAAACGTTCAAATATTCTTTCTTGATATTTTTGAGGAATACCGATGCCGGTATCGCGGATAGATATTGATTTATCAGTGTCGAGAGATATATAGATATCTCCTCCAATCTTATTGTAAAGAACAGCGTTTTCTACGATATTTTTAATAAGAGATAAGGCATCTTCTCGCATCATGTGAATTTCAAAATCGTTTCCACTTACGTGCATTGAAATATTTTTGTCCTGTGCCATTTTCTGTAATATAGCTTTGGTCTCATTGACAATCTCCATACAAGATATATCATCGCAGATAGTGGGTTTTGTAACTTCCAATTTGGATAGATCAAGCATTTGAATAATGATATCATTCATGCGATTGGCCTCAGATATTACGCGATCAAATGTTTTCTTTTTCTCTTTTTCATCGACGATGATATTTTCCTTTATCAATTGGACATATCCTTTGATTGTAGTCAGGGGAGACTTGAGCTCATGCGAGGCATTTGCAAAGAAATCTCGTTTGGATTTTGAAAGTATCTTTTCTTGTGTCACATCATTGAATACTAAGCAGACATCTCGTGTATTGTTATTTATCAGTGAGTATATATTTATCTTATAATATTTGTTATCAGCAGTGACATATTCTTTATAGGTACTAATATTTTGTGATTTGGCTTTATTTACAATGTCATTGACTTCCTTCTTACGAAAAAAAGAAGTCAAGGGCTTACCTTTGGCAAGTTTGAAGGAAGTGGAAATAATTTTTTCTCCGGATTTATTAACCAAAATAATATTCCCTTCGTGATCGATGACAATCAAGCCTTGAGGAATTGAGTCGATAATGTATTCTTTCTGCTCACTTTCACTGATTAAATTGGCTATTTTAATTTGATTGATCTTAGCGATTTGTTCGATAGCAGCTTGAATTGAATCAGTGGTAACTTCTTCATCATTTGGTGTCTGATTTTCGCTTCCTTCCATTTTCGTCACCTGTTCTTTAATCGGTGTCAAAGCCATTTTTAAAAATCTATTAATCATAAAATAAAAAAAGACGGAAAGTATTAAATAAAATAGTATCCCGTAACCAATATATATTCCGATAACATTTATAATACGAGGCTTTATAATTGCGGTAACAATATAAAAATTGTTGGTTTCATCCAAGGTGTAATAATAGAAAAAATGATTGTTTTCACTGTCTTTTACTTCAGTGATTTGATTGATATTTGCACTGATGCTATCCTGAGAAAAACTCAAAGTGAAATTAGTGGATTTAGCAATCACATTTAAGGAATCAACCTGAAGATAACTAACGTAAATATCCTCGCTAATTTTATAAAAGGTATCGATGCAGTGCTTGCTAGCATAACTGGGACCTGAGGATAAATTATCTTGAAATATATCCTTATTCAATCGTTCATATTCAAGCAATTGTTCTCTGCTGGTTTTAATTTGGTTGGTATAAATATTGATATTCAATCCAGTCTCAACAACAATGAAGAGAAACAATAAAAAAAGATTGCTCAGCAAGAACAATTTATTTCTTTTTTTCATCCTATTTTATAACCCATTCCGTATATGGTTCGAATGATGTTACCTGATCTATCATCCAATTTTTTTCGCAAAGAATTAATATGCATGTCGACTGATCTTGTTTCTAACGCAATGGAATTGCCGTAGATATCGGAAATAATCTCATCGCGAGATACTGGTTTCCCAAGATTTGACAAGAGGATCTTTAGCAGTTCAAACTCCATATTTGTCAGTTCGATATTTTGCTCTCCCTTTTTGCAGGTATATTTTTCAGTATTCAAAACCAAGTCATTATAAGTGAGTATGTGCGAGGAGTAAAAACGTCTTACCTTTGAGTTTATTCGCGATAATAATTCCAATATGTCAAAAGGTTTTTCAATGTAGTCATCAGCTCCATAATCAAATCCATCAACTTTATCCATGAGCAAGCGCTTGGCGGAAATAATGATGATTTGAATGCTGTTGTTGTTCTTATCCTTGCGTATTTCCTTGATGATATCCATTCCATCCATATCAGGGAGCATTAAATCTAAAAGAATCATATTAGGTTTTCGATGATTGAAAGCCTCAAAAAAATCCTTGGCATTCGAAAAAGTCGCAACCTCATATTTGGTTTTAGATAGAGTTGCATTGATGATATGAGAAATATCAGCGTCATCTTCAACAGAGTAGATTAAGTAAGACATAAAATTACCCCCTAAACAATTTGTGTGTCTTTATAAAAACCGGTTGCAATGTAGATTGCCCACTCGGCGATGTTGGTAGCGTGATCAGCAATTCTTTCAATATATTTTACAATTAATGTTGTGTAAACTGCAAATGATGAAGACACTAAACGCTGATTATCAGCATCTATTAAATCGTTGATCAGTTCGGAATATCTTTGATCGACATAATCATCGCTAGCAATAACCTTTTTGGCGAGTATCAAATCATGTTGAATGTATGAGGTGAAGCTATCCTCCACCATCTTTAAGGCAAATGAGGCTAATTCTGATATCTCGTCCTTTTTGAAATTCTCACGATTCTTAAGGCACACGGCAAAGGAAAGAATATCCTGAGCGTGATCTCCCAAACGCTCGATATCTTCGACCATAGTCATAATGCCAGAGACAATTCGCATATCCTGGGCATACACTCGTTCCTTCAACATGATGTTTAAAACCTTTTGCTCAACGATTCGTTCATATTTATTGACGACATCATCATTGATAGCTTGATACTGCTTACTGCTATCATACTCAAAATATACGTTCATAGCGTATGATAGATTTGTTTCAACCTGTTGAACCATCTGTAAGATTATTTGATTTAGTTCTTTTATTTCTTCAACTATTGGCATAATTATCTCCTCACTTTCTTATATTTAACCAAAACGCCCGGTGATGTAGTCTTCTGTTTTCTTCTTCGTAGGGTGAGAAAACAATTCGGTTGTCTTGTTGAATTCAATGATTTCACCCAGCACAAAGAAAGCGGTATAGTCGGATATTCTTGTGGCCTGTTGCATGTTGTGAGTAACGATGACAATTGAATAATCTTTTTTCAATTCTTCAATCAACTTTTCTATTTTTAGAGTAGCGATTGGATCGAGGGCTGAAGTTGGTTCATCCATAAGTATTATCTCTGGTTCCATCGCGATTGCGCGAGCGATGCACAGTCGTTGTTGCTGCCCTCCTGATAGACTTAAAGCTGACGATTTCAAACGACTTTTTACTTCTTCGTACAGCGCGGCTTTTTTCAAGGCATTGATAACAATTTGTTCTAACAAATTACGATTTTTAATTCCTTGACAGCGCGGTCCATAGGCAACATTATCAAAGATAGAAAGTGGAAAAGGATTGGGATTTTGAAAAACCATTCCAATCTGAGACCGCAAAGCAATCGAATCATAATCATATATGCTTTTTTGACAATAGGTTAACTGACCATCGATATGACAATCAGGAATCAGGTCATTAAGGCGATTGAAACATCTTAAAAAAGTCGATTTTCCGCAACCACTAGGACCGATAAAGGCCGTGACTTTTTTGTTGTGAATATCGATATTAACATCTTTTAGCACTTGTTTACTTCCGTAGGACAAATTGATATGGCGTGCGGAAAAAACAATTTCCGTATTGGTAGAATCATTTTTCATTCTGTTTTACTCCTTCAAATTTTTTATTCAAACCATTTCCCAAAAGTTTTACTAATATATTAATTAAAAAATCAATGATGATAATAATGATGGCTACGGCACAGGCAGAAGAGTAATTGGGATTTTGACCATTCATCAAGGACCAGATGTGAACGGCGAGCGTGGTCGAAGAACCATTGAGGAGAATATTGTCCTGGATTGAAGCCCCGGTAGCATATATCAAGGCGGCTGACTCACCGATTATTCTTCCAATTGATAATAGTGTTCCCGTTAGAATTCCAGATAGAGAACTTGGGAGAATAACTTTAAAAGTCGTTTGAGCTTGGGAAGCACCTAAAGCAAGGGAGGCGGGTTTATACGAACTGGGAATAGCTTTCATAGCTTCCTCAGTATTTGAAACAATAACAGGAAGTAACATAGCAGATAAGGTTAGAGCGCCAGAGATAATTGAGCCGCCATTTGAACCGGCAGCAGCATTGACGATGGGAATAAAAATAATAGCTCCAGCTAAACCGAAAATAATAGATGGAATGCCAGAGGTTGCAACAATTAAGTTTTTAATCATTCGCGTTATCTTGTTATCCTTGGCGTATTCGTGAAGATAAATGGCACATCCAATGCCCAAAGGCAAAGCCACGATAAGAGTTAAACCAATCATATATAAAGTCGAAATAATAGATCCGCGACATCCACCGCCTATCGTAATAAGGGACATTGTCACGATGGAATTTCCTTGATCAAATTGCTGAGCCATCATTTTGGCACCATCGCTGGCACTTGCAAAAATAACTCCTCCTTCAGCTTTGTTCAATATTATTGAATCAATCGACATATCATATATGCTATCCATAGTCTCACCAGAATTCGAATTAACAATATTATTTAAGGGCGAGTTTGTATCAACATAGTTAATTAAAACGATGTCCTCCTGATTGATATCGACCGAATCAACAAAGCTTACTCCCCACTTTTTCGAAAAGAAACTATTGGCAATAGCAGGGTCATCAAACAATAAATTGTCATCAATCGTGTCAGGATAGGAACATGTCAAGGTGTCGGTATGATAATCGGAACTGACAAATTGCCAAGACAAAGTCGAAGATCCACGTGAGAAAACAAAACCGATAATCATTATTAAAATACACACACCAAAGCCAGAAAAAATATAGGAAAAGATGTTGGCTAACCCATCGACAATTTTACGATGTTTCAAGCTCAACTTCTTTGCTGATTTTGAGGAAAATAATGTGGTA
>JAQWCB010000067.1 GCA_028707375.1 Bacilli bacterium
AAAGTAACACTTCCATCTCGAAGAATAACAATATCATCGCAAAGTTGGAAAATTTCATCCATTTTGTGTGAGATGTAAACAAAACTTATGTGCTTCTCTTTTTTTAACTTCTTTATGATGCGGAAGAGTTTGTCAACTTCACGTTCCGATAGTGAGCTTGTGGGCTCATCTAAAACGATAACTTTCGCATTATAACTTACAGCCTTGGCTATTTCGACCATTTGTCGCTGAGAAACCGACATAGTTCTCATGATTGTTTTCGGATTGTAATCCATGTCCAATTCCGCGAAAATTTGCTTACATTTAGCAAGCATAACACGTTCATTGACGACTCCATATCGGCCAATGTAACGTCCTAAAAACATATTATCAATAATAGTTCTATCTAGACATTGGTTTAATTCTTGGTGAACCATTGCGATACCATTTTCCAAAGCTTCCTTCGGACTCGTAAACATAATAGCTTTTCCATCAAGAATAATAGTCCCACTATCTCTAGTGTATATACCAAATAAACATTTCATCATCGTGGACTTACCGGCTCCATTTTCGCCCATCAATCCACAGATTGTACCCTCTTTTACGTTTAAAGAAATACTTTTTAAAACTTTATTTTTACCAAAAGATTTAGATAAACCATCGATCGTAAGAATGTATTTATCTTTCATGTTTTTTCCTTTCAAAACTCATATGCAAGGCTAGGCTCCACTTTGGGAGTCTAGCCTTATAATTCTTAGATAATTGCTTAATTAAATTAAAGACAATTTAATTATTTAGAAGAGGCTTGAGCATTTAGATAATCAACAATCATTTGACCCTGTAACTCTCCACCTTGAACCGCATCAAATCCGACGTAATAGATATTTTTAAATCTCTTATCCGCCATATTTGCAGTATCAACATTACCATCGTTATCAGTGCCTTGTCTATTCCAGAAAATTACTGGTACATTGGTTGGATTGGCTTCTGTCGCTCCCACTTTTGTTGCAATAGTTTCAAGATACGATGCTGTGGAAGTAGTCTTAACCATATTGATAATATATGCATCATACTCACTAGCATCAGCTGATTCCAAATTGGAAGTTGACAATGATTCATCTGAACCATTACCAAAGGTCTGAGTAACATTAAAGTTAAATAATGGAGCATATTCAGCAAATAAAGGTTTCATAGATGTATTTAAGAAAGTATCAGAAGAGCTATAGTATGATTGCCATACATTAACTGTATCTGTCGTTCCTTTCTTAACCGCAGAATCAACTAAATCTTTAACGGCAACATCAACATATTGATCAACGTTGTCAGCTGTGATAGCAAAGTTGTTAACCAGCATGGATTTATCTGTTTCATTGAAGTTGTACTCAGATGATATCTTTCCGTATCCATTGCTTGACTCTTCTGAGAAGCCACTCTTAGTGGGGTCAGTAACGCCATCGATGCAGTTACGAGTAAGCATATATATACCTGCCGCTTGCGCGGAAGCATTCTGATTGATTGTTCCCATAATTTTACCATCGCGAATATATTGCAAAGTAGAATTATTCGAGTCATAACCAAAGATTGGCAAGCCCTTGATCCAGTTAGAAGCACCAATTGCGCCTTCAGCCATACCATCGTTATTAGAAACAAAGAAATCAATATCATTTCCGTGTTTATTAATCCAGGTTTCGGCGGTTGATGTAGCCGTGGCTGAATCCCATGTAACACCAGCTGTCGTCTTTTGCTCAGCATGTTCAATCTCGACAGTTTTATATTCAACACCATCAGATAGTTTCAACTTGCCTTCTTCCGGCACTTCAGAGTTAGCACCACCGGTTGCTTTGCCTGTATTTGAACCACGTGTTCCTAAGGCTTCACGTATACCAGCAGTACGAGCAGCACTATCGTTGTGGTCAATTTGGCCAATTAATAAACAATAGTTAAGAGTTTCATCAGCGGACGCATCGGCCCAAGACCAGTCACTAGTCGAGCCACATGATGCAAGTGCAATAGTAGCTAAAGCGAAAATGGGAAGTAAACGTTTTTTCATTTTTTAAAAAATCCTCCTATGTTAATAATCCCAACGAAACAAGGAAATTTTGACAATAAGTCTAAGTTAACCTTGTAACTTGATTATATTGAAAGCGTTTACACATTAGAATTGAATATTCTACACTCAGGCTATAAAATTTCACACAAGATATTAATATAGCGGAATAACATAATTATATTTCTGGAAATTTTTATATATTTTTCAATAAAAAAAGCAGTGTTTTACTGCCTTTTTGTCAAATATGATTTTTGTAACATTATAATAAAATCGTACAAATAAATAATATATTGAGTTAATAATAACTAGCTATTCCGGATTATTCATTAAGTATTCCTCGGGTAAACTATCATAAGTGATAGCACTTCCCTTGATATAAATATAATTGCCTTTAACCACTTCATAATCAGGGTTATTTTCCATAGATGTCCCATTTTCGAAATAATTGATAGCATCAATTATTGCCGAAGCTTGCTTTTGTGCATCATTTAAAATAGTACCGTACATATACCCATCGCGAATCGCTCTGTATCCAACATCAGTTCCATCCACTCCGAGCAGCTGCACGGGTTGAAGTGAAACATCTACATTATATTTAAAGACATCTTTCTCTATTAAATAATCCATCGCGCCACACGCCATATCGTCATTGTTCGAAAAAATAATTTCAACACTATCCTTTATTTTGTCATATTCATCCGCCATCATATTATATGCCTCTGCTCGACTCCAATTGCATATGTAAGTATTGATTAAATCAACATCATATCCATCCTCGGTCAACTGACTTATAACCTTTGCACTTCGCTGTTCTGCATCTTGATGACCCAATTCCCCTTTAAGAATAATGGCTTGTATTTTTCCATCTCCATTCTTATCATATTTGGGATTGAGATCATTGGGATTACCAAATATATCCTCAGCTAATTTAGCCTGCAATTCACCTTCATAAGAATTATCCGCTCCAATATAGAAAGCATTGGTCTGATTATCCATATCATCCAATAAAGGCTCTCGATTAAAAAATATAACATTAGCCTTATTTACCAAACTTTTTTCAATAATCGCTGAAGCCGATAATCGATCAACCATATTAACTAAAAGCAATTTTTGCTGTTCATCTTCCAAAGCGGAATTAATCTGTTGCATCTGAGTTTTTTGTGACTTCTCCGCATATTGAATATTTACGTCATATTCGCTGTCGGTACGATGAAGAATAACCTTTTTCAGTTCATTGATAAAAGTATCTTTACTATTATAAATAAACAGCGAAAAACTTGGAGTCGACTCACCGCAGCTCGACAATAAAAGTCCTATCATCATAAATATATTTCTAGCAATTTTATTTTTCATTTTTTATCACCTTATCAATAGGAAGATATATAAATACTTTAGTTCCACAGTCTAACTCCGATTCAATTTTAATATCAGCCTTTTCTCCGTAATAAAGTCGAATGCGCTGAAAAACATTATTTACCCCTACTCCATCGGTTTCAACAACTTTATGGAAGGAATCATATATCTGCTTTATCTTGCTTTCCAGAATACCAAATCCATCGTCGGTAATTGTAAAAATAATAAATCCATTATCTTTATATCCTTCAATGTCTATTTTTCCACCATCTGGATTATTTTTAATTCCGTGAACAATGGCATTCTCGACGATAGGCTGAAGAATCAGCTTGGTAACCTTATAATCCATTATATCTTCTGTGACATTTATCGAATATTGAAATTTTTCACGATATCTCATCTTTTGAATTAAAAGATAGTTTCGGACATGCTCTACCTCATCTCTAATGGGGATAATTGATTTTCCTTTCGAAAGTGAGATGCGAAATAATTTTGATAAAGCAATAATCATATTCTGTGCTGTTTCATTCTCATTGTTATTAATTTCGTAAATGATTGAATCCAAAGTATTGTATAGAAAGTGAGGATTTATCTGATTTTGTAACACGCTCAATTCTGATTTGCGTTTTAAATTTTGCTCAAGCACCACTTGGTTCATCAAAGAAGAAATTCTCTTAATCATATTGTTATAGTTTCGCGTGAGATCCTCAACTTCATAGGTTCCTTCGACCTTAACTTCGCGTGCATCAATATATCCTTTTTGCGACACTTCTTCCATTGCCAAGCGCAATCGATAAATAGGCTCTGTGACTTGGTTAGACACCGTTCGAATAGACCACAAAGTTATCAGGAAAAAAATGACAGAAATAATTAAATCAATTATCAACAGCATACTTGTAGTATTAGCGATATAGTCAATATTGGAAACAACCGCTAAGCGCCATGTTGTATTATCTATAGTATTTATCGATAGAAAATAGTCGTGACCTTTTAAAGATATATTTTGCGTTCCAAAAACCACATTCTTAAATATATTAAGTTCGCCTTCTTCTAAATCAGCAGATTGATATACAGTGTCATAATTTTTGTCATAGATAACCACGTGCCCTCCTTGCCCCAAATCAATATCGGATAAGGTGGCAATAGCTTTAGTAAAGTTTAGTCGGAAATTGAGAATGCCGTGATTCTTTTCCCCATAAGCCACATATTTAGACAGGGTAAAAATATATAGACCATTATCGTTTTCAATACTCGAAAAAATATTAATAAGCGGATTGTTAGCAGCCTCTAAAAACCACTCTTCGCCAGATCTATCTTCTCCATCATCAGTCTTTGATGAAGACACGACTAGATTTCCTGCCGTTGAATATAAACTTATATCCTCAATTTCCGATTTCATAGATTGAGCCAATTCGAAATATACCGATAACTCTTGCTCATCTAAGTGATCTTCCTCCTCAAGTTTGGTTTCAATATTGCTTGAAACATTGACTACTCCCTCAAAATATGTATTATAAATATTTGATAATTGCGAAGTCGTTTCTTCCATGACCGTTTCATTATTAGTAACAATATTCGTGCGAAATATTGCATATGAAGCTACATACATCGCAATCATAAAGAGAATGGTTACCAAAGAATATACTCGGATCAAGCGAGTCCTTAAGCCTTTCGGGTGATTGCTATTTCTTGCATTCATTATTCTTATATCCCTGAGGCGAAATTCCATAATATTTCTTAAAACAGTGAGAGAAATAATATGGATCAGTATAGCCTACTTCCATTGCAACATTAATAATCTTTTTATTTTTATCATTTAAAAGCTGTTTGGCCTTTTCCATTCTTAGTGAGGTTAAATACTTAGTGAAAGTTAAATTTTTTCTTTTCAACAACTGTGAGATATAAGAAATAGAGAAACCGAGTT
>JAQWCB010000068.1 GCA_028707375.1 Bacilli bacterium
CTCTCTATTGTCCCTTCATTATAAATAATAGCATCAGCGTAAACTTCAGTTGGTTTGATATACAAGTCAAACATCGGTTTTACTGTTGAAAAATATTGATTAATGATAAATTCGTAAGGTCGGTGAGTACGCTCACTGTGATCGCGAATCATCCGCCTTAGAAAGCGTCTTTCGGGCGAAGCATCAACAAAAACTTTCAAGTCAGACAACTCTCGAATCTTTTGATTTTCCAACGCCATTATTCCTTCGAAAATAATAACCTTCCGTGGTTTTATAATCTCTGTCTTTTTTGAACGGGTGAGAATATTAAAATTGTAAATGGGTTTTTCGATTTGCTCACCGCGCTTTAACGCGGAGATATGCGATAACAGCAAATCCCAATCAAAGGCATCGGGGTGATCGAAGTTTTCTTTTTTGCGTTCATCAATGCTGAGGTAAGAAATATCTTTATAGTAGTCATCAAAGCTTATATAGGTTATATCTTTGGAATTTATTTCTTCCAGCGCCCCCTTTGTTATATAGGTCTTTCCGGATGATGAACCGCCTCCAATCAAAATAATCTTAGTCATAATTATTCCCCTCCCAATGAAAATTAACTACTCATAATAGTATAAAGAAATATATTTAAATTTATAAACCCCAATATGATAATATTGTAAAAAATTAATACTATTCATTATAAAAATTATTATTCAGTAAAATTTCTAGGTCTAATATTTATATAGTATCTAAATATTTTAAAGCCTATAATGTGAATATGCATATTTTTAATGCTTTCTATCAGAAATATAAAATATTGATATTTTGCATTATTGATATGTTGTGATAAAATTTCAATGTTGGAAACAGATATGCTAGAACCCAAGAGAGTAGAAAAGTCAAAAACTAAGTATAAGAAGTGCTTTTCTCCATTATTAACAATCTTCTCATCATTCGTGCTTGTTATTTTAATCGGTACTATTCTTTTGGCTTTGCCCATTGCAGCGAGCAATCCAAGCGAACCAGTTAAATTTGTTGATGCTTTATTTATATCGACGTCAGCAGTTTGTGTGACTGGGCTAACGACTATTCCTAATCTATCTATTACCTTATCGGTTTTTGGTAAAGTTATATTGGCTTTACTTATCCAAATCGGAGGTCTTGGGCTTGTCACTATAATTTCCTTTTTTCTTTTGTCGACAGGGAGAAAAATAACTTTTCGAACAAAAAAGGTCATGCGAGACGCTTTGAATCAATCATCGTTTTCGCAGATTAAATTGCTTGTTAGATATATTATTTTTACCAGTATCATATTTGAGACTTTAGGCACGATTATGAATATGTTTGTCTTTACCAACGATTATTCATTTTGGACAGCGCTCGGAATATCTGTCTTTCATTCAATCTCATCGTTTAACAACGCAGGATTTGATATCATAGGTTCTAGCAGTATGAGTGTTTATAGCGGCAACTGGTTATTGAATTTTTCAACCTGTCTATTAGTTTTGTGTGGCGGGTTAGGATTTATGGTTATTCACGATATAATAAGAAAACATAGATGGAAAGATTTTTCTATCCAATCTAAAATAGTTTTAACGATGAATACTTCGATTCTCATTATCTCAATCTTAGCTATAAAATTGCTCCAAGGTGGAACAATTACGTGGATGCAGGCAATCTTTTATTCGGTTAACTTAAGAACAGCGGGCTTTTCTACTTTTGATTTAGGCCAATTGCTAACACCAGGGGCGTCTTTCTTGTCATTGTTACTTATGTTTATTGGTGGTTCCCCGCTATCTACGGCTGGTGGTATTAAAACTACGACACTTTTTGTGCTCATTATGGCTTTTATTTCTTATGCCAAGGGTAAAAAGACTATTGTTTTCAAAAGAGAGATAACAAAACAGGCTAAATACAAGGCATTCTTATTAGTGATATCTGCCCTCTTTGGAGTCTTCATAGGGATTTTCTTGATTTTGCTTTTTGACGATGGGAAATTCTCAATGCAGGATGTGATATTTGAATGTTTCTCGGCCTTTGGGACGGTTGGATTATCGCGAGGAATAACGAGCCAACTGAGTTCACCGAGTAAAATTGTTATTTGTTTCTTGATGTATTTTGGGCGAATCGGACCAGTTTCTGTTTTGACAATTTGGAATCCGATGATCAACAACCCACGCAAGACTAATGTTGATTACTTATCAACGGACATAATGATTGGTTAACAATCACAGAAGGAAAAATCGGAGGTAATTGTTATGAGAAAGACTATTGTTGTAATTGGTTTGGGAAGATTCGGTTTAGGATTGGTCAAGAATCTTGCCTTGCGCGATGTGGAAATTATTGCGATTGACAAGGATAAGAATAATGTGGCTAAGGTTGGAGATATTATTAATAATGCTGTTGTTTGCGATTCCACAAAGGCTGAAGTGCTAGAAGAAGTCGGGGTAACCGATGCCGATAACGCTATTATCGCTTTTGGTCAGGATTCACAAGAAAATATTGCAACCACAATATTGACGGTCGTGGCTTTGAAAAAGGTTGGAGTTAAAAAAATAACTTGTCGAATAGATGATTCAGTATATGAAGAATTATTGATTAAAATTGGAGCGGACAATGTTATTTATCCTTTCGATATTGCTTCACAATCATTGGCCTTAAAAGTTTCTTCCTCTTCAGTTATGGATTATTACAATATTTCAGAGGGATACAAGGTTTTTGATATTCTAATACGCGAATCGACTGAACCAATCAACTTGATGAAATTAAATGCACCAACAAATTTTGGGGTTAATATTATTTTAGTTCATCGAGGAACTTCGACATTTATGCCAAATAGAGAATCTATTATCAAACCGGGCGATCATATTTTTGTTTTTGGTGAAGAAAAAGGTGTTTATAAACTCGAGGCTTTTTTAGAAAATTCTAAGGAAGATAAATAAGACATATATTTTGAAAAGACTATTTAATTCAGTTTGAATGAGTAGAATTTTTCACGTTTTATTATTTTGCATTCGGTGCGATATAAGATCAAAGCAGGGAAACAAATGAACAATATTTATAAATTAGAGAATAAAAAGGGATTAAAAATAATTCTTTCATCAATCGGAGCAGGAATTGTGGATATTATTGCTCCTGATCGAAACGGAGTTGAAGAGTCAATTTTAATTCATCCTAAAAATATTGATGAATATGCTTATTCAAGTTGCTATTTTGGAAAGCCAACCGGAAGAACGGCGGGACGGATCGAAAATGGCTCTTTTGAAATAAATAACCAAAAGTACGAAATAGTTAAAGCTAAGGGAAATAAACACGCTCTGCACGGAGGTGTCGATGGTTGGGCCTTTAAAGAATTTAAAGTAGAACAAAAGGCAGATAAAGAATATCAATATATTGTCTTTAAATATTATTCTAAAGATGGCGAGGGAGGATACCCCGGAAATCTAAGGGCCAGTATTTCATATCGACTGAGCAATGAAAAAAATGTTTTGCGCGTGGAGCATCATGGTCAAACGGATAAAGATACTTTGCTCAATTTGACAAATCACGCATATTTCAATTTATCTGGAGATGGTAAACGAAACATTTTGGATCACATTTTGTATATAGATGCTTCAAAATTTGGGGAAGTTAACCAAGATATTATTGCGACAGGTATCAAGGATGTTGATGAAGTTTATGATTTTAAAATTCCTCACGAGATTGGAAAATATATCGAAACGTCTGAATGTCAAAATAATTCTCGCGGTTACGATAATCCCTTTATTATTGATCAACCTGGTGAACATAGTGTTTCAGCTTTTTTGCTCGACAGAATTTCAGGGCGCTATATAAAAATAAAGTCTAGTTACGAGTGCGCCGTTTTTTATTCGACTAATTATCCCGATCCTATTATAGTTAATCATGGAGAAAGTTTAAAAAGATATGATGGATGCTGCTTGGAATTCCAACATTTTCCCAACGGGGTTAATTCTTCATTCCTTTCACATAAAAAAGATGTTTTACGCAAGAATGAAAAATATCAAGAATTCATAGAATATGAATTCTGCCATGAATAGATTATTCAAAATAAAAAAATTAAAATAAAGATAAGATTAGTTAGATAAACACTGACTATTTAATCATTTTCGAACAAAATTTAGTTTATTTACAACTTGTCAGTTTATATATTGCAATATATAATAATATTGCTTACTAATTATGAAAGGAAATTTTATGAAAAAAACTATTTTGTTGCCATTATTAATGGTTGGTTTACTTTCTTTGACTGGATGTGGAGAAGGTTATGGTGATTTTGCTTTAGTTGAAGATAGTCAGGATGCTCAATCTACTTTTGAAGATGTTAAGACTAAGAATACTCAGATTGATACGATGAGTGGATTTGAAGTTGCGGCTGATATCAATGGTAGCGTTACTACTGACACGAGCGAAGAGCTAGCAATTGCTACAAAAGCTACTACTCGAATCGGCTCTGAGGATACACGTTTTGTGTCAGACACCATTATTGAATCTGACTATGGTTCATTGTCTACATATATTCGCTATGATGCAGAGAAAAACGCCTATTTCGATTATATTAAATTGGATTTCTCGTACGATAATGCTGGGACGACTATTTCTTCCAAAAAGAATATGCTCGTCGAGGATGATTCTTATGATCCTTCGGTCAATTATGATGATTCTAAGATAGCGACTATTATTTTAAATCAATATGGTGATAGTCTCCATGCTTTGGCATCACTTGACTATTCTGAAGATGTAAATGTTTATACAAGTTCAAATGGATATTATAAATTTGAAACTACGGAACAAGGAAATCTTCAGACCATCATTTTTGATGAAAATGGTTATCCTGTTGAATTAGATATAAATCAAGATAAAATTGCTATTGTTGAAAAGCTTAATTACGATGTTAAATTTGATAATGTTGCGACTGATGAATATGAAAAGCGCGATTTGAATTATCAGATGGAATTCGCAACCGCTATGATGAGTTTTATTAGTTTGTCATTAGGTGGACTACTTGATATAGCTTAATTTATTGAGAATGATAAAATTTAAAAGACACATTGAGTTGTGTCTTTTTTTGACTTTTAGTAAATTTAAATGTTTTTTGTTAATTATTTGAAAATTAGTGAAAACAGATAATTGTAAAATACGCCTATATATTTTTATGATTCGTGCCAAAAGTTGTTCTTTTTATTAGAGAATAAATTTTTCTATTTTCTAAGAAGTGCATCTATGTTTGTTATAAATTAGAGGACTATATGAATCATGATGAATATTTAAAACTATT
>JAQWCB010000069.1 GCA_028707375.1 Bacilli bacterium
ACAGCAGGGTATTCGTTAATGTCAATAGGTGGAAACTTACCACGAACTCCATTATGGGTGTTAATAAGCCATAAATTAGCCCAGTTATATCCGTATCTTTTTATGTCCCTGCCTCTCAAAATGGGTCGAATAAGTTCATCCGTTTTTTTGCGTTCCTCTACCGTCCGGCAATTCGCCAATATTTCGTCTCGTTTTTCTCCTGAAATGATGAAAGCTTCATTACATCCGGTAAGGACGCCACGATAGATATTTATATCCCAATCTTTAAGAGGGGTCCCTACAGATTCGATTTTTCGCTTGATGCTTTGCTCTATTTCTGATAGTATCACCCAACTGTTGCTGTCGTTGAAACTTGTTATTGTATGATTTTGCCGCACAAAATCGCTCAGATTATTAAGACCAAATTTGTTATTCTTATTCATACTTACACATTCTGTCGAGTGTCTATTAGGGCTTTTTGAGTAAATAAGGATGTTGGTATCTACAGTCGCACTTTTAAATATCTTTAGCCCTGCAAAATCAACCAATAATGTAGGATTGCAGAACGCAGATAAAAATGAACGAAGTTTTTCACCATATCCAGCCCGCATCCATTTATTGGATGTAATATAGCATAGATGACCATTCGGTTTTAGTAAGCGATTCCCTATTTCATAAAATAAACAATAGATATCACCTGTACTGGCGAAAGCCCTAAAACCACATGGTGCATACAATTTATTAAGAACTCCTCCATTATTTGATAGTTGAATGTAGGGGGGATTTCCAATGACTATATCGAAACCGTTTTTATCATTACATCCTGACTGTCTATTGAATACATCACTAAAGCATATTTTCCAGTCGAAGAATGGGATTTCGATTCTTGCTCTTTCCGCTATGCTTTTTGACGAGTCATTAATCTGATTTTCATAGAATTTTAGTTTTTCAAGCAGTTCGGTGTATTCAGCAGATATTTTTGGTCTAGTTGTCTGTGCTTCTGCTTGACCGTCATAGAAAAAGAAACCAGTTTGGAGTTCTTTTTCTTTGCTGCTTTTTTCTTGATAACCTATCTGTTGTTTGAGGATATCTATGATGAGGTTTTTAATCTCTACATCCCTTACATATTTGTCGTTTCCAGATAGGCCGTAGAATGAATCCTGCTTGGCGTGAAGTTCTTTTTTAAGCAGTTCAATTTTTGAAGCGTTGATATGTTGCTGCTTTTCAAGATTGATATATTTTCCATCGAAGGTGGTTATCAGTGAGTTACCCTGCATTATCTTGAAATCCATATTAGGAAGTGCCTGCGGTGTTTTTTCATCCACAATAAGTGCAAGCCAAAAACGAAGACGGGCAATATCTACCGCCCCTTTCTCTATATCGACACCATAGATGTTGTTTTGGATGATTTCTTTTTTGATTGATGCAGAATCATCCTCATTAATATTCTCGATAGCTGAACGGCAGGCGTACAGCTCTTTTAATAGCCCCATCGGGAATGCACCGGAGCCGATGGCCGGGTCGCAGATTTTTACAGATATGAGTTTGGAATCTATATTTTGACGAATATCTTCCGGAAGATTGCCGATTTGGTGCGTAGTTACAAATTGACGAATGGACTCTTTAATGGAATTGTCTTCGGAGTAATCGGTTTGGAGGTAGGCGATTAAAGATTCACGGCACATATACTGAACTATTTCTTTCGGAGTGTAGAAAGCCCCTTTATCTTTATTGTCTTCAAGGAGGTTTTCAAATATGCGGCCAAGCATTTCTGGATCAACTCCGATTTCTGCATCGTCAGGGTCGTTCTCATCTATTGTGAAATTGTATGAGCTGAAGAAATCAAACATAGACTTTATGCAAGAACTTGGCAGTTTGAACTTTGCGCGGTCAGAATCATCAACTTCAAACAGACCTCCGTTAAGATATGGAATTTTCGTTTCAGAACCATCAGTAGCGATATCAGAATATCGTTTTTGGGTGTTTATGTCATTAAACAATGGTTCCAGAACTTTGTCAATGAAATCATCTTTATAATAGCTATGGTCGTACAAATGTTGAAGGTATTCCTTGTCTCCTTCCCCCCATTCTTTATCAGCAGGCACGCCAAGCCACCCTTTCTTTTGAATGAACTGAAGGAATACCAGCCGTCCCATCAGTTTCTTAACATAATCACGAATTGCTTTTTCAGGATTAGAAAAATGACAGAATTCGCTCATTATTTCCTGATTAGGAGTACCGTCAAAATGTTCCTCCCACTTATTATTCACCTTGACCATCCGCTTACCGGTGATAAAGTAAATGATGGAATTGTAGTTGTTCTTATAGTCATTGAAGAAGCGGTCACTCAGTGCCTCGATTGAAAAAGCTTTGGTAATATCCTGTAGCTTTTTCTGCGAATTCCTTAATTCTTCAAATTGTTTGATAGCAGTCCTACTTCTGTGCCCTTCTCCTAAGAGGTATGTAAATCTTTTGGTATCTGTTTCATGCTTTTCCACATTTCCATTTTCTCCGAAATCCCATGTCTTGCTTACATAAGAAAAACGCAAGACGGATTCATTGTCTCTAAAACAAAACATAAAAGAGCCGACACATCCTTGGCTGGTCCAGTCTGAAACTAAATAATTTCTAATTTCTGCGCGGTTCTTTTCAATATTGACCCTGTCGGTAAGTTTAACTTCATATACCGCTATTTTGTTGAGGTCTGGAAGTGTGATAGTTCCAAGTCTCAACGCAATTGTGGCCAAATTGGAATTTTTATCCACCTCTGTAGGTCTTTGAAAAAACACAGCACCATTTTTGAAAATATCATGCAAGAGTTTCTGCCAAGATTCTCTGTTGTAAGCCGATTCTATAACGCCTCTATAGTCCATAGTATATGTTAATTAAATGATTCTGACAATAATATTTCCGGGTCTGTTTCTTGAATATTCCGTAGGCTGTCATCGGCCTGAAAATAGACATCATACTTGTTGGCCATAGCTATTACTTCTGTAATAAGGTCATCATAGGAAACTGTATGGCTGTTTAATAGTTTGGATAATCGTTGTAATCTCTTAGGAATATAAGTAATGACACCTCTTTCTGTCAAGCTTTTAAGATGGATGACTTTTAATCTTGTGTCTTCGTCAGAAACCTGATTGATCAATTTGTTGAGAAGAACTAAAGCAGAGGTAACCTGCGAACCAAGATTGCCTTGTTGTTTCCCTTCGCCTTCCAGATTGGAATATTCTTTATTTCGAATTACAATAAACATAGAACAGGCCTTTTGAACATGCTCGTGATGATTTTGTATTCTTATTTCTTTTGGTTCATCTACTGATGCTTTAAAGTAATTCATAGCATCGACAGCAGTTATTTCCTCTGTGGAATAGTCGGAAGCGCGGAAAAATACTTTTCTTAGATTGGTCTTTATAAATACTAGTGTCTCGTTTGAGAGTTTCACGCCTTCAAATACTTTTGACTTCCGCCCTGTGCGGCTGCGTAGAGGAAGGTTTGATATGCGATTGTATTCCTTGCGGTTAGTGGTAAACAATTCTCTTAATTCCTCATAGAAAGGTATTTCGAGATTTTTGTCTTCTTCATCCGGTTTGATTCCTTCATCAAAGAGTTTGTCAAGATTTCTGTCGATGATTTCTTCTTTGGAATAGATACGGTTATCTTCACCAAAAGTTGTGTGGAAAGTCTGAATTTTCGAAAGAACTATGCCTTTCAAGTTTATTTGATTATTACCCTGTCTGGATGGGTAAAAAACATAATTATATATGGACTTGGATGTGGAACCGATACGGTTAACACGTCCTATACGCTGCATAAGTTTTGTGGAATTCCACGGAGTATCATAATTGACTACTATGTTACTGCGATGAAGGTTTACCCCTTCGGCAAGTACATCTGTGGTAATCAGAATATTATAATCATTCTTTTTGACTGGGCAGTTGGCATCAAAGTTTTCACGGATAATCTTGAATTGACGATTTCTGTTTTCGGCAGAGATTACAAGAACATCATCGCGCTTGATTCTCTCTTTAAGATAGTTGACTGTTACGAGGGATTCGGAGAATACCACCAGCTTTTGTCCGGGATTACGCGACTTCTTAAAGAGTTCGTGGTTAAGAAGATCTTGGAATGTATCGAATTTGGAATCATCTTCATCTGTTACATTCTTCCAATCCTCGCACATTTTTGAAAGAGTCTTCTGGTCTTTCTTCAGCATATTTAAAAATTGTGGCTCAAAATCAACTGCTTGGAAGACTTGATTTTTGGGATTATCTTCTGACTTTTGAAAGAGTTTTTCCTCTATTTCATCATCGCTCATTCCCAAATCGTAAAGATGATTGATGTCAAGGTCTGGAGCGATAAAAACTTTGTCATTTTCGAACATGTTAATCATATACTGGTTGGCATCCCTGAATTTTTTGAGGGATGCCTTGAAAGCGTGGAAACTGCTTTCCAATCTCTTGACGAGGCCATTCTTGCTGATAGATGCTAATGATCGAGATATTAAATCAGCATTGTCGTACAGACCATTTGATTTTTTTTTAAGAAGAAAAGCAATGGCCTGATACCTTGCATAAGTCAGGTGCATAGGATTTTTCTGGTCGGCCAATAATGACATAGCTTCTTCAAACAATCCTGCAAGGTGGTCGTTTAATTCATACTCTTTTTTTATAGGGTCTTCTACTTTTGAGAATGAGCTTACATCTTTGGAATAACGTTGAACACTCGATATGTCGTGGCGCGTTCTTCTTACCGTTAATGGTTTCACAATGCGTTCTCGCACTTGCTCTGCCAATTTTTTGAATTCTGCCAAATTATATTCCGGATTGGCTTTTAACTTCTTAAATTCCAAGATTAAAGGACTGAAGGTGGCTGTAAGATTTGTAATGCCGTCTATAGTACATCTACGAGGGTCTTGGAAAAGAAGAATCTCGTTGTATATGTCGGCTGGGGTGTTGTTCATAGGCGTGGCAGATATGAGCATCACTTTCTTCTTATATCCGAGGATGTTTCCCTTTGAGACTCTCGGCATCTTGCATATTTCTTGAAGCTGCTCAAATGCATTGGTGGTATGTGACCTGAATTTATGAGCTTCATCAACGAGAATCAAATCATATTCCTCCGGATTCCAATAGTTAAAATCTTCTGCATCAATTACCTTTGAGAGGCTACCATTGGAGACGAATTTTGTGTATTTATCTATCCCGAAATCCTTGA
>JAQWCB010000070.1 GCA_028707375.1 Bacilli bacterium
CATCTGCTGACGGGAATAGCCAAATTCATCTAGGGCCCCGGCGTTTACTAACACTTGTAACTCAGTTTCCGAAATAAGTGATTCAGGTAAGCGAATAATAAAATCACCTAAACTTTTAAAAAGACCGTTCTTTTCTCTTTCATTGATAATTCCTTCTCCTATTCGATAGTTAAAACCTTTAATTTGAGTAAAGCCCACGCGGAAATTGCCATGATCAAAGGTATAAGAATTCTGAGAATAATTTACACTAGGATTGATTACGCGATAAGAGAAAAATCTCATCTCACTTGCCAATTTAACGAATTTTTTATCCGAGAGCGAAATTTTATCGAGACAGGCGCGATAAAACTCTTCAGGATAATTAGCCTTATAAAAAAGAGCCGTGTAAGTGATAAAAGAATATGCCAGTGAATGTGACTTATTAAAGCCATAATTAGCAAATTCATAAATCAAGCCAAAAATGGAGTTTGCTTCGTTTTCATTCAAGCCATTTTGCTTAGCACCATTGATGAAATCTTTTTTGAGCTTGTCCATTTGGTCGACTTTTTTCTTGGCGATGGCCCGTCTTAACAAGTCAGCCTTAGCCCCATCAAAGCCAGCAATTTGCTGAGCGATCTGCAATATTTGTTCCTGATAAATTATAATTCCATAAGTATCTTTCAAGATGGGCTCGAGCTTGGGACTGACCAATTTATATGGAACATGTTTGTTTTTACGATCCGCATAAACAGAAATATAATCCTTTGGCCCCGGGCGGTAAAGCGCGAGTACGGAAGAGATTTCACTGATAGAATTCGGCTTGATTTTCTTGATAGTTTGCTGCATTCCAAACGATTCAATCTGAGGGATATTTGTCAATAAGCCATCGTTTAATATTTCAAAAGTTTTTCGATCGTTCAAATGCTCATCAATATTAACTAATTCCTTACCATTTTCTTTAATTCTATGTTCGATATTGCTGAGCAAGGTTAAATAGTTCAAGGCCAAGATATCCATCTTTAGATATCCCATGTCCTCCAAATAGGCTTGCTCATAGCCAACAACATTTATGTCACCGCGAATGATTGGAACATTGATCTGCAAATCGCTGTTAGATAGAATCACGCCCGAAGCATGAATCGAGGTATTGATAGGATAGTTCAAAATAAGTTCGGCTTTCTGCACGATATCTTGATAGTATTTGTCTTCCATCAATTTTTTGAAGCGATAATTTTGACTTTTTTCTTGGACAAAGCTCGTGGAGTTAAACGAAAGGCAATCAGTGATTTTATTTAAGCGCTTTTCCGGAATATCATAGACACTACCGATGTGTCGAATGGCAGAACGCATTTTAAGTGTCGAATAAGTTACGATCAAAGCCACGCGCGAAGCACCATATTTATTTTTTAAATAATTGATGACATCCATGCGTCTATCATCCTGAAAATCAATATCGATATCTGGCATATTCACCCGCAAAGGATTGAGGAATCTTTCGAAGAATAAACCATATTTCAAAGGATCAACAGTGGTAATATTCAATGCAAAAGACACGAGTGATCCTGCCGCACTTCCACGGCCTGGACCAACTTTTATCCCACTATTCTTAGCAAAGTTAACATAGTCAGAAACGATTAAAAAATAATCGTTAAACTTCATCTGATCAATTATCTTTAGCTCGTATTCAAGCCGTTTTTGATACTTGGTAGGAATCTCGCCACCGAATTTATTTTTAATACCTTTATAGGTTTCTTCCCGCAATGTTTGGGCCGCATTTGCTATCTCGCACTTTAGTACTTCCCCGCGCTTTTTCATGAACTGAAAATTGATTGATTCAGCTAATTTTCCTGTCGCTTCTATCTCGTAAAGTGAGTAGATTTGACTTAGAGCCTTGAGACTCAGTAAGAAAAAAGTCGGTTTCTCCGCCTCTTTGTCCTTTATCAAAGTCTTATCGACAACACATTTCAAAATTGAATACGCCTGATATCCATCATTGGAATCAAGATATATAACTTTGGGAAACGCCAGTGAAAGATAAGAATGATTCTCAATAAATGAACGAAGAACTTCGACACTTCCCATTTCCTCCTTAGAATATATTTCGATTCCAAAGTAAAATTTGTCAAAAAGTCTGGACAGTTTGAAAAAAATATCATTATGCGAATTCAAGAAATCCAACTTCTTGAAGTTATCATCCTGCGTTTTTAAAATGAAAGCGAGACCTGATAGATTATCCTTCAAATCTTCCAACGTATAACTATCGAGATGGCGGTTAATTATTCTCATCAGATTCAAATAGCCCTGCTCATTCAAAATAACTAATTCACCTTGCCATTTCATATCTTTTATAGCAAGTTCAATCATCACGCCATAAATCGGTTTGATTTTACTTTCTTTGGCAGCTTTACATAGATATGGAAAAGAAGCGACACTATTAATATCAGCAATCGTTAAGTATTCATAACCCAGTTTCTCACCTTTGGTAACATATTCTTCACACTTTATGGAAGATTTACCAAAAGAAAAGGAAGATATTGTTTGAAACTGACAATAAGGCATCTTTTCTCCTCTCCTTTATTTTTATTATTATACAACATCAATAACATATATATAGTATATCGAAAAATTAATCGCGCTTGAACCTATTATGCTTATCTTCATTGGCAAAAAATTTCTTCATATATGCATAGAGATATTTTCTAATCACTATTTTCCTTAAGTCGTATCGCTATCTGTCATTTTTCTATCGAAAGTTCGAAAATGGTTGATATTCCTTTGCATATTTGTATATAATGAATGTCGGTAAGTTAAGTATTAACTACTTATATATAGAAAGTGGGGTGAATTTTAAATGGTTAAAACAGTTGTTCGCGACAATGAACAGTTTGATGATGCACTCCGCCGTTTCAAACGTACAGTCAATAAATCGGGAGTCTTAGCTGACAGCAAAAGACATAACGTTTTCTTGAAAAAGACTTTGAAACGCAAAATGAAATCTGAACAAGCGCGCCGCAAGATTCGCAAATAAGAATTCACAATTAAGAGCCACATAGATGGCCCTTTTTTTATCGAATTTCCTTTCATTTCAACTGAGAATAAATCTTGTTGTTAACTTCGAAATATTTTGCTAGAATATAGAGCGTAGGAGAAAAACTAATATGGATGAAATTTATGATAAGTTAAAAAATATTGTTTCCAAGAAAATTAAGAACGCTGATCTTAAGCCCGAAGATGAATTGACTTCACTCGGTCTCGATTCCTTGGACAAAGCCGAGATTATGATCAACATCGAAGATGAATTCGGCATCGAATTTGATGAAGAAGAAATGCTTGATGTTAAGACGGTCGAAGATCTTCATAAACTTGTTGCAAAAAAGATTGCTTAGTTTGATTTATTAGTCTAAAAGTGCACCTTGAAGGTGCCTTTTTTATTGGATTGAATCAGTTATCTTGTTAAATCGACATATTTAGTATATATTGAACGTGCGCGGTACCATCTGTATGGACTGCAGCAAAGGAGAAAATTTATGATCTTACTGGTTGATTTAGGTAACACCAACATCAGTGTCGGGGTATACCAAGATAGGAAACCTATCTATTTTTTTAAGACGTCTTCGGACAAACTCAAATCAAAAATTGAGTACATTGAACTTTTTGACCAATTCCTTGCCTACCACCAAATAGTTAAGGAAAACATTGAAGGAGCAATTCTTTCATCGGTCGTGCCACAATTAACTTCCAAAGTGGCTCAAGCCGTGAGTGAACTGATCAATCATCAGTGTTTGATTATTTCTAACAAATTAAAATCGGGGCTCCGCATCAGCATCGATAATCCTGGGGAACTTGGCTCGGATTTGATATGTGATGCTGTCGGCGCGATAAATGATTATAAAGAAGATTGTTTAGTTATTGATGTTGGCACCGCCACCAAGTTTTTAGTGGTAACCAAAGATAAGGTATTTCATGGATGTGCCATCGCTCCCGGGCTACAAATATCCGCTCAATCTTTGTGGAACTCCGCTTCGCAGCTAAGCGATGTCGAACTTTTTGCACCAGAAAAAATTATCGGAAAGAATTCGAAGGATTCTATGCGCGCCGGCATAGTTTACGGTCATGCAGCGATGATTATTCAGTTGACGAAAGCCATTGAACACGAGACCAAGAAAACTTTGACCAAAATAGTTACCGGTGGCAGTGCTGTCTTTGTTAAAAACATTTTGCATCAGAATATATATATAATTCCCAACTCATTTTTGAAGGTTTATACGACATCTATCAAAAAAACGCTGGAGGTCAGAATCATGAAAAGAAATAAAACCATATATCGCATGAGTTTAGGGGCCATATTGATAGCTATCATGTTGATTCTAGGCTTTACTCCACTCGGGACAATTCAAATAGGTGGATTGTTTACAATCACTTTGCTCGGTATTCCGCTCGCTATTGCTGCGTGTGTTTATGGCCCAGGCTTTGGAGCACTTATCGGCTTAGTTTGGGGTGTTATTTCTCTGATTCAGGGAATAACGGGATTGGATCCTTCCGGGCCTCTTCTTTTAGAATTCTCACCATTTGGCTTTGTTGTCACTTGTCTTGTGCCTCGTACATTGACCGGATTTCTCGCTGGCCTAATATATAAACTCAATACCAAGTGGGACAAAAAGGGACACATCAACTCTGTTATCACTTCGGCTTTAGTCTCAATATTCAATACCTTATTCTTTATGACTAGTTTTGTTTCTTTTTTCTATAACTCTGACATGTTTAAAGGAAAAGCTCAGGAATTATCCGCTGAATGGAACGTGAATGCCTTTAATCCCATCCTCTTCATAATATTCTTTGTCGGTGTCAATTTCATTGTGGAACTTTCGGTCAACATCATCGTTGGTTCAGCCGCCGTCTTTGGAATCGAAAAAGCAACTAAATCATTAAAGATTCAAGATTGATAGTCGTAATATAATATAAGAGAAAAAAGCGAGGTACACTTTATGAAATATTTAATTGCTAGCGATATCCACGGTTCACTAAAATACGCTAGGAAGCTGTTAGATATCTTTGATAAATCAGATTTTGACAAACTGATATTGCTGGGTGATTTATACTATCACGGACCGCGCAATCCACTTCCGGAAGAATATAATCCCAAGGAAGTTTCAAGATTGCTTAAC